>CAKSVR010000007.1 GCA_934504345.1 uncultured Agathobaculum sp.
GGAAGTTTAGCTCAGCTGGGAGAGCATCTGCCTTACAAGCAGAGGGTCACAGGTTCGAGCCCTGTAACTTCCACCATTCGGAAGTTTAGCTCAGCTGGGAGAGCATCTGCCTTACAAGCAGAGGGTCACAGGTTCGAGCCCTGTAACTTCCACCATTCGGAAGTTTAGCTCAGCTGGGAGAGCATCTGCCTTACAAGCAGAGGGTCACAGGTTCGAGCCCTGTAACTTCCACCATGGAGATAGCACTCACTTTTGTGGGTGCTTTTCTTTTATGTATTGCAGCCGGGTTCATCATGTACCAACCGGCAGAGGGTCACAGGTTCGAGCCTTGTAACTTCCACCATGGAGATAGCACTCACTTTTGTGGGTGCTTTTCTTTTATGTATTGCAGCCGGGTTCATCATGTACCAACCGGCAGAGGGTCACAGGTTCGAGCCCTGTAACTTCCACCATGGAACCACTCACGAAAGTGAGTTGTTTTTCTTTTTCTCGGCAGTCGTTTTCCGGTGCACGCGAGGCGCGTGAGCGCTACGCCACAGATGGGCGGCAGCCTATTCCTTGGCAACCTTTTACTGGTGCAACCGAGTTGCGAAGCAATACGCCGTTGCCGGGCTGGGGATTTCGCCGTCTGCGGACGGCGGGAACGTTGCGCCGCCCCGGCGCTGGGGCAAAAATGGAGGGACACCTACGGTTTCCCTCCCTCTTTGAACTCCTACCTTTCCCTCGACAGCCTCGCGAACGGGCCTTGCGGCCCTACTTCGTAAGTAACTCGTATACAAGAACGGGTATCGGCTGACGTTTTTCACGTTGTCGCGGCGTGGTCGCGGCAGATTGCACGGGTTTTGCGTAAATACTGTCGCAGACCGCTAACGGCTTGAGCGTTGCTGTGAGAGGAATGGCGCTTTGCGGCCTATGAATTGGTAACGGTACTGCCGTTCCTTTTTCGGTCCCACCTCTAAGTAGGAACGGAACGTTCCGTCGCTCCGAGGTATCCCCAAGGGAAAGTTGGAGTCCCAAGAGGATAGAAAACCGTAGGTTGTCTATCCTTTTGGCCCCGCGCGGGAGCGCCGTTCTCCCGCGCTCCGCAGAGCGCGAAATCCCCCGCCCGGCAACAGCGTATTGCTTCGCGGGCTCGGTTGCACCAGAAAACGTCTGCCGAGAAAAGGGCTGCCGCCCGGAAACGGCGTATCGCTGCCGCGACTCGTGTGCATCACATAACGGCTGCCAAGAAAAAGGACGTACCTCCCGGTACGCCCTTTTGCTCACGCTTTGTCCAGCAGCTTGATGATCTCCGCGATCTTTTCCTCGCGTTCTTTTTCATCGCCGGTTTCGAACGCATCCTGTACGCAGCCGGAAAGATGGCCGCGCAGCACCTCTCTCTGCGCCTTGTGTACCAGCGACTCCACCGCCCGAAGCTGCATCATAATATCCATGCAGTAGCGGTCATCGTCTATCATCTTCAGCACACCGTCGAGCTGTCCGCGTGCGGTCTTGAGCAGCGGCTCGACCTTTTTTCTGTCTGCCATCATTCGATGCCGACCACCTTATAGCCCGCCTCGGTAACGGCATCGGTCAGGGTCTTTTCGTCTGGCAGCGCCGCCGCCTTGACTACCGCCTTGCCTGCATCCAGATCGACCTCCGCCGTCACACCCGGAAGCTCCTCCAGCGCCTTTTTCACATGGGCAACGCAGTGCATACACATCATGCCCTCGACTTTGATCGTCTTTTCCATAACATTTTCCTCCTTTTTATGTGCCGCAGACGGCATTTCGCCGCTTACGGGCAAAACAGCAGGCGTCCCCGCCGTTTTTCTCTGAGTTGCGCTGAAAAAGCGCAGGCGCAGTGCATTCGATACCACGCAGACGGACGAAAGGCTCATCGCCGCCGCGCCGATCATCGGGCTGAGCTTGATGCCGAACGGCACCCACAGCAGACCCGCCGCGATCGGAATG
This sequence comes from uncultured Agathobaculum sp., assembly GCA_934504345.1. Classification (GTDB taxonomy): domain Bacteria; phylum Bacillota; class Clostridia; order Oscillospirales; family Butyricicoccaceae; genus Agathobaculum. Next base: position 1,953 of record CAKSVR010000007.1, read on the forward strand.
CCGATGCAGTTGTAGAAGAACGCCCAGAACAGGTTCTGGCGGATATTACGCATGGTCTGGCGCGACAGGCGGATGGCATCCACCGCATCCAACAAATCGCTCTTCATGAGGACAACGTCCGCAGACGAAATCGCAACGTCCGTGCCCGCGCCGATGGCAATGCCGACATCCGCACGCGCGAGCGCCGGTGCATCGTTGATACCGTCGCCGATCATGGCGACCTTGCGGCCCGCGGCCTGCTTTTCGCGCACGATGCGCTCCTTGTCCTGCGGGAGCACCTCCGCGATAACGTCGCTCACACCCAGCTCGGCTGCGATGGACTGCGCCGTGGTCTTATTATCGCCGGTGAGCAGAGTTACGTCAATGTTCATGCCGCGCAGTGCTTCGACTGCCGTCCTGCTGGTCGGCTTGAGCACATCGGCCACCGCGAACATACCGACGATCCGGCGGTCTGCTGCGAAGAACAGCGGCGTTTTGCCTGCAGCCGCGAACTCGTCAGCCATTTTCTGCATCGAGCCGGACAGCGCGAGGCCGTTTGCCAGCAGCATCCGACGGTTGCCCGCGAAGCACGGCACGCCGTCCACGCCGGCGCGGATGCCCTGTCCCTCTACCATCTCGAAATCGGTGACAGTGCGCTCCTGTGCGTGATTTTCGCGGGCGTAACGCACGACAGCATCCGCCAGCGGATGATCGCTGCGGCTCTCGAGCGACAGCGCCAGCGAGAGCAGGTCAGCCGACTCCACGCCGAACGACTTGACATCGGTCACGACCGGACGGCCCTCGGTAACAGTGCCCGTCTTATCCATGATAACCGCGTTGACATTGTGCAGGTTCTCCAGCGCCTCGGCGGATTGGAACAGTACGCCGTTTTTCGCGCCGACACCTGTGCCGACCATGATAGCGACCGGCGTTGCCAGTCCCAGCGCGCACGGGCACGAGATAACGAACACCGAGATCGCACGGGTCAGCGCAAAGCTCGGCGTTTCACCGACCAGCAGCCAGATAATAGCCGTCACGAGTGCGATGCCCATAACGACCGGCACGAACACGCCCGCAACCTTATCGGCCAGCTTGGCGATAGGCGCCTTGGAGGCGCCCGCCTCCTCCACCAGACGGATGATCTGGCTCAAAGTCGTATCGTCACCGACACGCGAGGCTTTCATCACAAAATAGCCGCTCTTGGACACGGTGGCGCCGATTACGGTGTCGCCAATGTGCTTTTCAACCGGCATACTCTCGCCGGTGATGGCGCTTTCGTCCAGATACGCGCCGCCCTCGATGATCTCGCCGTCAACCGGCACGGACTGACCGCCGCGCACGATAACGAGGTCGCCCACCTGCACCTGCTCGATGGGAACCTGCACGGTTTCACCATTGCGGATGACTTCGGCAGTCTGCGGGCGCAGATCCATCAGCGCCGCGATGGCTTCGCCGGTCTTGCGCTTTGCACGGGCTTCAAAGAACTTGCCGAGCGTTACCAGCGTTAAGATCATGCCTGCGGACTCAAAATACAGGTCGTGCATGAAGCCGTGCGCCGCCTCCGGCGTGGGCGCAAGCCCGATCTGAAGGAGTGCGTAAATGCCGTACACCAGCGCCGCGCCCGAGCCGACTGCAATAAGCGCATCCATCGTTGGGGCGCGGTGCAGCAGCGTTTTGAAGCCGTTGATATAATATTTGCGGTTGATGATAACGATGGGCAGTGTCAAAATGAGCTCTGTCAGCGCCAGATTGAACATCCCGTCCATGCCCGCCGCGTAGGACGGCAGCGGCAGTCCGACCATCTCGCCCATCGAGAAATACATCAGAACGACCATGAACACCGCCGAAACGATGATGCGGGTCTTCATCTCCCCCAGGGCTTGGTCCGCCTGCGGGCTCTGCGCCGGTGCGGAGGTCTGTTTGCCGTCGTCCACCGCCGCCGTGTAGCCGCCGGATTCGACTGCCTTGATGATCTTCTGTGCATCGCACGCGCTCTCGTCGTACTCGACAGCCATGCTGCCAGCCAGCAGGTTCACCTGCACGCTGCCGACACCCGGCACCGCCGAAACGCTCTTTTCCACATGGGCGGAGCAGGCCGCGCAGCTCATGCCGCCCACCCGAAACCGTTGTTTCATATGGCATCTCCTGTCTTTGCCCCTCCCCATAGGGAGGGGGGGGTATTGCTTTACAGTCAAAGTATACGCCCGAGGAAAGCGTTTTGTCAAGCACGATTTTTCTCTTGACTGTCCCATGGAAAATATGGTATACTATATATAATTAATGGTAGTTGCAGTAGTCCATAGGGCGAAGTAGACGAAAGTTTACTTCGCCCTATTTTTTTGCGTTTGCTGCCGTTCTATTCGTTATCAAAAAATATTTACGGCAATACCGCATAATTGAACAAGAGTGATTTGCGAGTAAATTTTGCGTACTGACGAGGCACAGTTTTGCGGTAATACTTGATGTATTACCGTGAAACTGCAACAAAGTCAGGACACAAAATTTCCGCAAAGCACCGCCGCTTTAATTGTGCGGTGTTGCCGTACATACACAAAGGAGAAAACAAAATGCCAAAAAACAAATTTCAGGACGTTATTTACACCATTATCATGGCTTCTGTCATGGTATACGGCATGGTAGCGTACAACATCGTGCTGAACACCGGTTCGCTGCAAAACTGGGTATTCCTTGCCACGTTCAGCGAGTGGAAAATCATGACTGTCATTGCCATCGCACTCGAGCTGGTGTTTGTCGGCAAGCTGGCGATGAAGGTCGCATTCCGTCTTGTCAACCCGCGTGAGGCCAGCCAGACCAGCGTGATGCTCGCCATTTCGGCTGCATCCGTATGGCTGATGTGCCCGTGCATGAGCTTCTTTGCTACCCTGCTGTTCAAGGACAGCCACAATGCACAGTTCGTTGCGATGTGGGTGCAGACCACGGTGATGAACTTCCCGATGGCGCTGCTGTGGCAGTTCTTTGCCGCCGGTCCTCTGGTGCGCCGCATCTTCGGCCTGCTGTTCCGCGAAAAGGACGGCGCAGCCGCTCCCGCAAACGCCGAGCAGGCGTAAACAGAGAAAAACACCTCCGAAAATCTTCGGAGGTGTTTCAGGTTGTCAAAAAAGTCGGTATTGAAGCAATTTTATCATATCGCGCGGCAGCGCGCATTAAATAGAATTTGCTTTGCAAATTCATAAAAACCGGGAGCGTGTATCCGCGCAGCGCGGCCGAGAAGCCGCGCAAGGATAGCGCCGGTTTTTATACCTTAAGAGGGAAAAAGTTTCCGTATGGGAACTTTTGGACGACTTTGGAACGGCCCACGGTCCGTTCCTGCTTGTCGGCGAAACCGTGGTTTCGCGACAGCCTGAGAAAGTATCCACAGGCTGTGGATACTTTCCGGCAGTTACTGATAATCGGCTGTGCAAAAAGCTTTTTCTCAGTGCTGTGCCGTATGCGCCGCATTGTTCGGATCGACTACATTGCCCTGCACAACAGCGCCCTGCCGCTGACCCTTACGCATACCGCGAACGACCTGTACGTTGCCGAGGATGAGATAATCCATCTCGCGCTTGGCGATCGCCGAGAAATCACGCTTGGCGTAGAAGTAGAACACCACGCCCATCAGCACCCATGCGGCCAGCGCCGCGAACGACTGCGGCGCCATGAACGCCGGAGAGCCCGGGATGACGAGCAGCAGCAGGATGGCTACCGAAATGATGCAGCCGCACAGCGCCGTGGACGGGCGAATACGGTTGGTGTCGTTCGGGTCGCCGTACTTTTTCAGCAGGATGTACGCGCCCGCACAGGTGAAGAAGTAGCCGAACGCCGTGCCCACCGAACACATATCAACGACCCAGCCGATGACCTCGCGGCCAAAGAACGGGCAGATGCAGCACAGCAGCATGGTGAAGATCACGCACACAGACGGCGTTTTGTACTTGGGATGCACTTTCTCGAACATGGAGGGCAGCATCTTGGCACGCGCCATGCCGAACAGCAGGCGGCTGGAGGTCATAAAGAAACCGTTCATGCCGGTAAAGATGCCCATGCAGACCGCCAGCGCGACAAAGCCCACGCCGAGCTTGCCCATCGCGAACTCGAGGATGGCGCCGGTGTGCCACTTGACAGCAACACCGTTCGCATCGGTCAGCTGGAGCACCTGCTGCCACGGCATCGCGCAGTCGGTGACGAGCGCCATCGCGCCGTAGATCAGCGCGCCGACGATGAGCGCGGACACGATCAGCGCCTTGCACTTCTGCGGCGGGAAGTCGTATTCCTCCGCAGCCTGCGGGATGCAGTCAAAGCCGACATACAGGAACGGCGCAAGAGCCAGGATCGAGGCCAGTCCGCCGCCGAACGACTTGCCGCCCGCGCCGTAGGCCGGCTGGAGGTTTGCCGCATCGAAATGGCCGGTGACGACCACGCCGACCACCGAAACCACCACTGCCGCGCACATGATGAGCACCATTGTCAGCTGCAGATTGCCCACCGACTTCGCGCCGCGGTAGTTCATGATGCCGAACAGGATGATGAAAAACAGCGACAGTGCCACTTCGCCGAGATAAACGTCATAGCCCGCGATCGTGTACAGATACCCGTGCGTGAACACGCCCGGGAAGATATACGAGGCCAGCACAGGCAGTGCCGTCGCGTTCAGCGCCACGATGGCCAGATAGCCCAGTGACAGCATCCAGCCGCACACATACGAGGCCGTGCGGCCGAAGCCCTTGTAGGCATAGGCGAACTCGCCGCCGGCCACCGGGAATTTTGCGATCATATAGGAATAGCTGTAACCGACTACGATCATCAGCAGGCCGCCGATGAGAAAGCCGAGGAACAGCGGCAGCGGGCCGCCGGCACGCTCGGTCCAGATGCCGCCCTGAAGAAAGCAGCCCCAGCCAATGATCGAGCCGACCGCAACGGCCCAGATCGAGCCCGGGCCCATGGATTTCTGGAGCTTTGCTCGTTTTTTACGTTCGTCCATCGTCTTTACGCTCCTTAGTCGTCGTCCGCGCGGGTTTCTTCACTGATGGTATAGGCCTCGCTGATGTCGGACACGAAGATCTTGCCGTCGCCGTAGTGGCCGGTCGGGCCGCTCTTGGCGCTGTTGACGATGATGTCCACCACCTCGTCCTTTTCCTTGTCGCCGACCGTGATGTACAGCATGGCTTTCGCCATCTCCTGATACAGCACATCGCCTACCTGAATGCCTTTCTCGCGGCCGCGGCCCGAGATGGCCCACTTGGAAAAGGCGTAGTAGCCCTCCTGCTCCAGCGCCTTGATAACGTCCATCACCTTTTCCGGGCGGACGATCGCAGTTACCAGTTTCATAATGTCAACTCCCATTATTCCATATAAAGTAAAGAAAAGGAGCCCGGATACTGTGTATCCGGACTCCTTTGTCCTGCTTTCAGTTTAACACATATCGCTTTACTTTGCAAGGGCGCGATACATTTCCTCCAGCATTTCGTCCGTGATCTCCACCGGATTGTTATAAAGATTCGGGTGGCGGCTGATATGCACCAGCTCCGCGATCTGCTCATCGGTCAGGTGCAGATCCCTGAGATCGCACCGCAGACCCATTTTGCGCTTGAGCTCGAGCACGGCATCCGCCAGCGCCTCCGCATCCGCGAAGCCCAGCTTGTGCGCCAGATATTCCACGCGCTCGCCGCCCTCGCCGTGCGCGTTGATGCGGATGAAGTGGTCGAGCGTCAGGCCGCAGGCCTCGCCGTGCGGGATGTGGTGGATATTGGTCAGCGGGAACGAGCAGGCGTGCGACGAAGTCGTTTTCGGCAGCGTGAACGCCAGTCCGGCGATGACCGAAGCCTCGCACATCTTTTCGCGGGCCTCCTCGTCATTCGGGTTCTCGTAGGCGCGCAGCAGATATTCGAATACCAGTCCCGCCGCATGGATGGCCAGCGTGTCGCAGATGGGCTGGTGGCCCTTGCTCCAGTAGCCCTCGATGGCGTGTGAGAGCACATCGATGCCGGTGCCGGCAGTCACCTGCGGCGGCATGGTGTAGGTCAGCTCCGGGTCGATGATGGCCGCCGCCGGATAGAAGCCCTCGGATACGATGGGCGCTTTTTTGCCGTTCGCGTGGTCGGAGAGGACGGAAACGCACGTTACCTCGCTGCCCGTGCCCGCCGTTGTCGGGATGGCAATGAGCGGCAGATGTGCCTCCGGCAGCGCCACGCCGGTGCCGTGGTATTTGCGGATAGAATCCTCGGTGAGCGCCACGCTCGCGGCTGCTTTTGCACAGTCCATCGGGCTGCCGCCGCCGAGCGCCACCACAAAACCGATGTTCTCGCGGCGGATCACCTCCGCGCACGCATCGACCTCGGTAACGTCCGGGTTGGGCGAGATCTCACCGAACGAGGCCACGATCATGCCCTCGGATTCACGGATGAGCTTCTCGGCCAGCCCGCTGCGGAAGAAGAACGGCCCGGCGACCAGCAGGCCGCGCGTGAGTCCGAGCTCCTTTGCGATGGTCTTGATCTCCCAGAGGCGGCCCTTGCCGAAATGGATCTTGACCGGCTGTAAGTAATCCCAAGTCATTGTCTGTCGCCTGCCTTCAGTCGCAATACTTTTCGTCCACCATGGTCAGCACCTCGTCGAGGATGGGCAGATAGTGCTCCAGCTCCTCCCCCGTGATGACGAGCGGCGGGCAGATCTCGATGAAGTTCTCGCGGCCGAACGTTGCAAAGCCGCGCTTCTTGAGCTCCGCGAAGATCCACGGCATGACCGGGCCGGGCACGCCGTATTCCTGCATGGGTTCGCGGGTTTCCTTGTTCTTTACGACCTCGAGTGCGCCGAACAGACCGATGCAGCGTGCCTCGCCGATGCACTTGTGCTTCTTTACCATCTCATCCATGAACGGTGCAACGATGGCGTGCATCTCGGCAACGTGACCCTCGATGTTGTGATCCTTGTAGTAATTCATCGCTGCAACGCCTGCTGCACACGCCAGCGTGTGGCCGCTGTACGTCAGGCCGCACTGCAATACGTTCTCCTCGAAATACTCCGCCACGCGCTTGCTGACGATGCAGCCGCCCAGTTGAACATAACCGCAGGTAACGCCCTTTGCAAAGGTGATGATGTCCGGCTTGATGTCGAAATTCATGAATGCGAACATCTTTCCGGTGCGGTAGAAGCCCGCCATGACCTCATCGCAGATGAGCAGGATGCCGTATTTGTCGCACAGGGCACGCACGCCCTCCATATAGCCGTCCGGCGGCAGGATCACGCCGTTCGCGCCGACGATGGACTCCATCACGATGGCCGCTACGTTGTCGGGACCCTCATAGCGCAGCTGGAGATCGAGCGCATCCAGATACTTCTTGGTGACCTCGGCATCATCCACGCCCTTGGTGTAGCCGTCGCGGTACATCTGCGGGTTCATGAAGTGAACAAAGCCGTTCGCACCGCCGATCTCAGCGGCATATCTTCTCCAGTCACCCGAAGCATTGGATGCACCCAGCGTTGCGCCGTGGTAGCTGCGGTAGCCGGAAAAGATCTTGGTGCGGCCGGTGACCATGCGGGCCATCTTGATGGCGTTCTCGTTGGACTCGGCGCCACCGTTGGTGAAGAACACACGCTTGTAGGTATCCGCGCCGGCGGCCTCTACCAGCATCTTGGCGAGCACGCTCTTGGGCTCGGAAGCATACGCCGGCGCCATAAAGCACATCTTGTCAGCCTGTGCCTTGATGGCCTCGACGATCTCGGGCAGCTCGTGGCCCAGATTGGAGCAGACCAGCAGGGATGCCATATCGGCGTACTTGTTGCCGTCGTAATCATAGAAATAGATGCCCTCGGCACGTTCTACCGGCAGCACATCGCCGCCCGACTTGGCCCAAGACTGCATGACATAATCCTTATGCATCTGTGCGATTTCTTTTCCGGTGTAGCTCATCTGAAGTTCCTCCTTGTGTTTTCCGGCTCCGGCGCCGCCCTCACGCCATGCTTTTGCGGTGAGCAGACTTGTTTGTTCTCCGCGCGAGGCTTCGGCTGCCTGTGAGCACCTGTTTTTGGGTTGATGGTATAAAAGAAAGGCATCCGGTCTGCATTCCCTGCAAACCAGACGCCTTTGTCTTATCTGGGTCTTATATTACACGATGCGCGGGTGTGATACAATGGGACCCCGCCCAATTATTTTTGTGCTCCGGCACAAAATCCATTCGGATACACCATCGGATAGAGCAGAAAGCCAAGCTGGAGCTGAAAGCGGGCATCAAACCCGGACAGGTCGGTATCCAGCACTTCTGCGGCCTTTCCGAGCTTGTAATTGACCGTATTTCGATGTACAACGAGCTCCTGCGCGGTGTCTTTCACGCTGCAGTCGTGCCGCAGATAGCATTGCAGCACCGCGACCAGATCACTGCGGTTCAGTGCATCGTATTCATAGAGCGGCAGCACCGTGTCCCGCAGATATTCCTCCGCGGCCTCTTTCGAGGGCAGCGTGAGCAGAACGCGGTAGATGCCGAGCGCGCTGTACGTCAGCAGCCGCACCCGCTCGAACGTCTGCTCGCCGGGAACCGTGCAGGCGGCCATCAGGTCGGCCATCTTTTCACCGAAGGCATAGCTCTCATGCAGACGGCGGATGCCCGCGCTCTCGCGGCTCTGGCACAGATGCGCGGTTTCCGAGGAACGGAGCTGTGTGCCAAGGCTGGCCGCCAGCTCCCGCAGAACGGCAAGCCGCTCCTCTGCCGGGCGGTCGCAGAACACAAGGATGATCTGCCGCTCCTGTGTGCAGCACAGCACGCCCGCGCCGCTGCACCGCAGATGCCGGTCGATGCCCGCCGAAAGCTGCGCCAGCCGTTCGCCGGTGACGCGGTTCCCATCCGCATACACGCGGATGCTGACGGCCGTATAGCGGCTGTCCGCCAGATAGCCGTTCTGCAAAAACGAGGACACATACAGCTCCTCCTGCCGCGGGCACAGGAACGCATTATTGAGCGCCGCCGTCATTTCGACCGCCTTCTGCTGCTCCTTGATGACGGAAAAGCAGATGATCCGCATGATCTCCGCCATGCGGATCTTCCACGGCACCTGAAACACCGGAAAGCCCTTTTCGTTGGCAAAATCCAGCACATCCTGCCCGATCTCCCGGATATACGGGCCGATATTGATGACGATGCCGCTCGCGCGGTTGCGCCAGACCTCCTCGACCAGACGGCGCAGCGTGAGCGTGCCGCTCAGCCCCAGTCCGGTGGTGAACACCAGCTCCTGTCCCTGCAAAAAGGCGGAAACCGTGTCGCTGTCCACCATATGTGTCCACACGACCTCGTTATTGAGCCCGGCTTCCCCCGCCATCAGCTTCATTTCCAAATGCTGTACCTGCTTTACGATGTCACGCAGCAGCATGATCTTCACCGGCTTTCTGAATGGAATGAACGGTCTGTCACAGGATCAGCGACAGACCGGAAATGAGCAGCAGCGCATACGTCAGATTGAGGAACGCCTTCTGCGACACGCGCGCGGCCAGCTGTTTCCCCAGCCACACCGCCGCGAACAGCGGCACGATGCTCAGCAGGATGAGCCGCACATCCGCCGCACCGACCAGTCCGGCGCGGAGCTGCGTTATCAGCAGGCACGAGTTGAGCACCACCCACACCGGCGCGACGGTTGCGCGGAACGTGCGCTTGTCCCGGAGCACCTGTGCGGCATAGATCACCAGCAGCGCACCGCCGGACACGAACATCCCGTGGATCACGCCCGCCGCCAGCAGCACCAGCCCGAGCACGAACGGCGGAAGCTGCCGCTCGGTGCGGATGCACAGGTTTTTGAGCGCCACCGCGATGACAACTACGCCGTAAACGGTCAGCAGCGTGCTCTCCGACGGCACGAGCGCACAGATCCTGACACCGGCCGCCATGCCGAGCAGCATCACCGCCGACATCTTTGCCAGCTCCTTCCGGTCAATATCCCGCCAGCCGGTCACGGCGATCATCAATCCCGACAGCAGCGCCATCGCATTGAGCACCACCTTTGCGTGGTCGAGCCCGAGCAGGTACGCCGAGGGCGGCATGGCCAGCACCGTGCCCGCAAAGCCCGTAATGGCCTGAATAACATTGGAAACAAACAACACGATCAGAAACAATAGATCTTTCATGGATTCTGTCCTTTACTGCGCTGTCTGCTCCCCGCAAAAAACAAGTCTGCCCTCATTATAGCACGCAGTCTGCGGATAATCTACGGCAGAATAGACAAACCCTCTAAACAAGCCCTCTCCGTTGTGTTATAATCAAACCTATCAAGGGAAAAGAGGCGAACCCGCATGGAGCACTATAAGATCATCGATATGCAGACTTGGCCGCGCCGGGAGCACTACCGCTATTACACCGAAGCCCTCAAGGTCGAGTTCAATATGACTGCGCCCGTCAATGTCAAAAATCTGCTGGATTTCTGCCATACGCACGGGTATAAATTCTATCCGGCGGCCATCTACTGCGTGACAAAGGCGCTGTGCCGCATCGAGAATTTCCGGATGTTCAAAAACGCCGAGGGTCAGCTCTGCGTTTGGGATAGGATCGTGCCGAATTTTACATTCTTCCATCCGGATGACTGCACGTTTTCCGACTGCTGGAGTGAGTTTTCTGAGGATTTTTCCACGTTTTACGCCAATATCACAGCAGATATGGAGAAGTACAAGGATGTCAAGGGCATCAAGACCAAGCCGGGCCAGCCCGCGAACTTCTACTGTGTATCCTGCACACCGTGGACGGCGTTCACCGGATGCAGCAGCCGCGCCGCCGGCGGTCAGCCCGCGTACTTTCCCATCGTGGTGATGGGAAAATATGAAAAGCACGGCGCGGCGGTCGATATGCCGGTGTGCATCACCATCGCACACGCAGTCGCCGACGGCTACCACGCCGGGCTGTTCTTTCAGTATTTGCAGGAGGAGCTCGATGCGCTCGGAAAGTGAACCCAAAACCGCAAAAAGGCTGCTGCGATACCTCGCAGCAGCCTTTTTCTGCCCGTTATTCCGCAGCGCTCTCCAGAATGTCCGCGATGTTGTCGATCAGGCGCTCCCAGTCGTCCTCACTGCCGGGTGACTGGAGATAGCCCGCATCCATATCGTTGACGAACGCCGCGCCGATGTCGATATAGCTGTCGTAATCCGTGTCGTGATAGCCGTACTCCGTGCCGAGCAGCACGATCTCGTCGCACTCATCGCCCAGCAGGTGCGCCATCGCCACGTTGAGGAATCCGTTTTCCGCCATGCTGTCGTCCTCGTCCGGCGCGACCCACGCGCGTTCCCACGCCTCGTCCGCCTCCTCGTTGAACAGACCCGGCCGGTAATAATCCAGCTCCCGGCGGATGCTCTGCTTGAGAAAATTCCGATCCATCTTGCTCGCTCCCTTTTCTCTGTGTTGACCTTAATTATAGCATTTTGAGCAGGGTTTGCAAGAGGTGTCGTTTTCGCTCACAGCCCGCCGAGCCGCTCCGCAAATGCGCGGCAGCTGCTAATGCCTTTCGCAGAAATACCGTGTTCGCAGACTGCACAGCGTTTTTCACTCCGCCAGCTCCCGCACCGCGCGGACGGCCATGTCCACTTCATCCTCCGTATTGAAGAACGCAAAGCTGAACCGCACCGCGCCCTGCTCGACCGTGCCCAGCGCTTCGTGCATCCGCGGCGCACAGTGTGCACCCGCGCGGGTGGCGATGCCGCAGTCCTCGAACAGCGCATCCGCGACCTCGCCCGAGGCATAATCACGGATGTTCAGCGTGACGATGGCCGCCCGCTCGTCCTGCTCGAAATCGCCGTAAACGGCAATGCCGGGAATGCCGCGCACGCCATCGTAAAATCGCCGCATGAGCGCCCGCTCGCGCGCACCGATGGCCTGCACACCATGCCGCTCGATAAACTCCAGCGCCGCGTGCAGTCCGGCGAGGCCGTGGGTGTTGAGCGTGCCCGCCTCCAGCCGTGCGGGATACGCCTGCGGCTGGCCGCGGTCGTAGGAATGGATACCCGTTCCGCCGCGCAGCAGCGGCTGCACCTCCACGCCCGGCCGAATGCACAGCCCGCCCGTTCCCTGCGGGCCCATCAGACCCTTGTGTCCGGTGAAGCACAGCACATCGATGTGCATTTTCTGCATATCGATTGGGAGCACGCCCGCCGTCTGCGAAGCATCGACCACCAGCAGAGCGCCGTGCGCGTGCGCCATTTCACCGATGCGGGCAATATCGAGCACGTTTCCGATCAGATTAGAGGCGTGCGTGCAGACTACGGCCTTGGTGTCCGGCCGGAACAATTTCTGCATATCCTCGTACCGGATATTGCCCTTTTTGTCCGCTGGAACGAAATCCACCGCCGCACCGCGCGTTTGCAGGTCGTACAGCGGCCGCAGCACGGAATTGTGCTCGAGATCGGTCGAAATGACATGATCGCCCGCCGAAATCAGCCCGTAGAGTGCGATATTGAGCGCCTCGGTCGAGTTCGCGGTGAACACGACATGGTCCGCCCGCGGACAGCCGAACAGCTTCGCCAGCCGCGCGCGGGTGTCGAACACCATGCGCGAGGCCGCCAGCGACACGCCATGCGCGCCGCGCGAGGCATTTCCGGCGGTGAGTATCGCGTTTTTGACCGCCTCGGCCACTTCGGGCGGCTTGTGCAGCGTGGTCGCTGCGTTATCCAGATAGATCATGGCGTACCTCCCTCAGCCGTACAGCTCGACCATGGCATATTTCTCAAAGCCCACGCCGGACTGCGTGAGCGCCTCCAGCAGCGCGGCCTGCTGCTCCGGCTCGGCCTTCCACGCCAGCCCGCAGCCCGCCGTGAGCTGTGTCGGGATGGGGATGAGCCGTCCCGGCAGACTGCGCTCATGCAGCAGCGCCTCCGCCGCGAGCGCCTGCTCGGTAGAGGCGAACGTGATGACCGCGAACGGCCGCCTGCGCCGCATCACGGGCGCAGGATGAGGTCGGCCTGCATCTGCTTCTCGGTGATGACGTACATATTTGTCACCTCACCGACCGCCAGCTTGTCCGTCAGGCCGTAGTGGTTCAGGCAGGTGCCGCAGGTCAAAATCTCCACACCGAGAGAAGCGAGGTTCTTCAGGTCGTCGAGCGAGGCCGAGCCCTCACAGGTGACACGCGCGCCGCCGTTGTAGAACAGGATGGTGCTCGGCAGGTGCTCCTGCTGGGTGAGCGCAAAAATGAAGCCTTTGAGCAGAATGCCGCCCAGCTCGCTGTCGCCCTCGCCCATGCGGTCGGCGGAAATGACAACGACCGTCTTTTTCTGCGCCGCCGGGACCGTGCAGGAAACCTGCTCGTCGCTCTCGGCCTTTGCGATGGCGGCTTCGGTCGTAATGGTGCAGCAGAACTCCTTGTCCGCACGTTTTTCGGTCGTGATGGTGCAGCCCTTGCTCTCCGCAAGCCGTGTCAGATTCTGCACCGCAACTTCGTTATCTACCAGCGTCTGCACCGTGCCCGCGCCGCCGAGCTCCTGCAAAGCGTGCAGCGTTTTGATGACAGGGATCGGGCAGGCATCGCCCAGCGCGTTGATTTGTACCATGAGAAAAATCCTCCTTTGGGTATTCTGAGTGTATTATAGCACAGCGCCGTGCGGAAAACTACTCTCGGCTGCGGAGAATGTTTGCACGGCGTGCACGGCTTTGGTATAATGAGCCTATCCGCTCTGCAAAGGATGCCGAGCCGCATAAAACGCAGTTTCCGGGAGCGGTACGCCGGGCTGTACGACCGGTTCATGCGAAAGGACACCGCCGCCTGTGAAGCGATGTACGCGCTCAGTCCTGCTCATAGCCGTCCAGCCAGCGCGGACATTCCTCCGTGTTCCGGCCCGGCATATCCAGCAGCGAAGCGCGCATCTCCAGATACCGGTCCACGCTGCGCCGGAAGTTCTGCACGGTTTCGAGCGGATCGTTGCCCGCAAAGGCCAGCTGACAGTCCTTTCCGGTCGTTCAATCGCCGTCCTGATCGAAAGGAAGTGCCTCATGTTCCCCATCAACGACCCCAAATATGCCGACATCATCGACCGGCCGCACCATGTTTTCGCCACGCGGCCGCAGATGCCCATGGCCGACCGCGCCGCGCAGTTTTCGCCGTTTGCCGCGCTGACCGGCTACGCCGATGTGATACGCGAAACCGCCCGTCTGACCGACCGGAAGATCGAGCCGGACGAAACCATGCAGGCGGCGCTCGATGCGCGGTATCAGCTGCTCATCGCCGCGCTGGACAGCGAACCCGAGGTGCAGTTCACCTATTTCGTGCCGGATGGGCGCAAATCCGGCGGCGCGTACCGCACCGTCAAGGGCGTTCCGGCAAAGATAGACAGCCTTGCGCGGCGCATCACCCTGACCGACAGCACGATCCTGCCGATCGACGATGTGCTGCTGCTCGAAGGCCCGCTGTTTGCGGCGGATTTCTGCTGATTTGGAATATCCGATAAAATCACAGCAATCATTTGATATTTTCAGATACAATATTTTATATCAGCAGTATCTTCTGCTGTGCCTGACAGCCTCATATCGTAAAAATCCTTGCATTATCCGCTGATCTGCGGTATACTATCAATAGATAAACGAGATGATTCTTTCATCGGACACGCGAAAAGCCTCGGTGTTGCCGCACCGAGGCTTTTCTATTCCATTTTACAGTGGGCGGCTTAAACCCAAGGCTGGCTGCCGGTTAGATTTCTCCATCCAGCCATTTGCAAATGTAATACGCAACTACACTTGCCGCGACGGAGATAAGAAACGAGATGATCTCTTTCATCGGACGCACCCCCTCTCTCTGCCTGTTTGGGGGTGGCAGCACTTTCAGTATACCATACACCGCAAAATCCGACAAGCATCGACCCGAATGCCGCTTTTCGTGCGGTTTTCCGAGTGCTGCGCCGCGCGATTCCGCCGTCATCCGCAAATTTCCAAAGATTTCGTTGGTTCTTGTACATTTCTCTTGAAACCTATGAACTTTTCGCCTATACTTAAGGCAACACCACACAATTAAAGCCGCGGTGCTTTGCGGAAATTTTGTGTCCTGACTTTGTTACAGTTTCACGGTAATACATCAAGTATTACCGCAAAACTGTGCCTCGTCAGTACGCAAAATTTACTCGCAAATCACTCTTGTTCAATTATGCGGTATTGCCTTAAACCAAGTTCAACAAGCGAACATTGGGCAAAACAGGTGAAAGCCTGTGACGCCAAGCTAAAGGGCCTGTAAAATGGCAGCCAGCTGCCTCGTTTGAGATGCATAGCTGCATTGCTGATGCGGCGGTGCGTCTTTTTTCTTCCCGAATGATAAAGTTTGCCTGTTATGTCACTTAATTGCAGGAGACCCCTATGAACCGATTCTTTCAAAAACTGCATCGATCCTGCAGCCTGCTGCTGTGCCTGTGTCTGCTCGTTTCGCTCCTGCCGACGGCGGCCGCCGCGAACAACACCGTCCGCGCCGCATGGTACGAGGATGCCGCCTACAACATCACCGGCACCAACGGCGAGCGCAGCGGCTACGGCTATGAATATGAACAGGCCGTCGCCGCGTACACCGGCTGGCAATACGACTACATACAGGCCGACTGGACGGATTCGCTGCAAAAGGTGCAGACCGGCGAGATCGACCTGATGGCCGGCGTATCCTACACCGAGGAGCGCGCACAGACCATGCTGTTCTCCGACCTGCCCATGGGCGAGGAACGCTACTATCTCTATGCCGATCTGTCCCACACGGATATTTCGGTATCCGATCTGAGCAGCCTGAACGGCAAACGCATCGGTATGCTGGAGGAGAGCATTCCGACCTCGCTGTTCTGCGCGTGGGAAACCAGGCACTCGCTGCACACCGAACACGTTTTCATCACCAGTGGCGAGGATGCCGCCGCCAAGCTCGCCAGCCGCGAGATCGACGGCTTTATCTCGGTCGAGAGCCCGCAGTGGGAGGCCGCGAGCCTGTCCGCATTCGCCTCGTTCGGCAGCTCGGATGTTTACTTTGTCATCAGCAAAAGCCGTCCCGACCTGAAAAACGCGCTCGATGCCGCCATGCGCCGCATCGAAAACGACAAGCCGTTCTATGCCGAGCGGCTATACGAGCGCTATCTGTCCGCGCACACGGTCGAAACCCTGTCCGCCGAGGAACAAAACTGGCTGGATGCACACGGCGCGATCCGCCTCGGCTTTCTCAACGACGATGCCGGTGTCAGCGAATTTGACACCAAAACACTTGCCATGACCGGCGTGCTCACCGACTACATCCGGTACGCGACGGACTGCCTCGGCAGCCGAACGCTCAGCTTTGACCTGTACGGCTTTGACAGCCGTGAGGAACAGCTGAATGCCCTGCGGAACGGCGACATCGATATGATCTTCCATGTCAGCCAGAATCCCTTCGCCGCCGAACAGAACGGCTACGCTCTGTCCAACACGGTCTGGACCTTCAATCTCGCCGCTCTGACCGCAAAGAGCTACTTTAACGAGAACGAAGCCAACAGCATCGCCGTTATTCACGACAATTTCGCGCTCAAGAGCTACATCTCCTATAATTATCCGCAATGGAGCGTGCTGGAATATGACACCCAGAAAGAGGCCGTCAAAGCCGTGCGCGAGGGCACAGCCGACTGCTTTGTCACGCACGCCAGTCAGGTTCTGCGCTACGGCGAGAGCAAAAATCTGCGCGGCGTGTTCCTCACCCAGCCGGGAAACACCTCGTTTGCGGTGCGCCGTGATAACACGGTGCTGCTGTCCATCCTGAACAAGACCATCTCCGCCATGCCATCGGCGCTGCTGACCGGGGCGCTGTCGATGTATGACAGTGCCCCGGAAAAAGTCACGGCGGCGGGCTTTATCAAGGATAACCTGCCGGTCGTTTCCGCTGTGCTGGTGCTCCTGTCACTGCTGCTGTTCGGACTGCTCCGGCAGGCCAAGCGGTCTGCGGACAAGGCGCTCGAGCTCAACCGGCGGCTTCAGCAGAGCCAGCTCGAATTGCAGGAGGCGCTTCATCAGGCCAAGGCCGCGAATGCCGCCAAAACGACCTTTCTCAACAATATGTCGCACGACATCCGCACACCCATCAACGGTATCATCGGTATGCTGGCCATCATCCGCCGGAGCAGCGACGATCCGCAGCGCGTGCGCGACTGTCTGCACAAGATCGAGCTGTCCTCCAGTCTGCTGCTGTCCCTTGTCAACGATGTGCTCGATATGGCCAAGCTGGATACCGGCCCGGTCATCCTGAACAACGAAACCATCAATCTCGAGCAGGTATGCGGCGAGGTGACTTCCGCCGTTATGTTTCAGGCCGAGGCGGCGGGCATCCATGTCACCGGTGAGCATGACGATTTTCACGGTATTTATGTCCGCAGCAGCGCGCTGCATCTGGAAAAAGTGCTGATGAACCTGTTCACCAACAGCGTCAAGTACAATAAGCCCGGCGGCTCCATTCACATGAGCATGAAGCTGCTCGACCGGACCGCCGACCGCATCACCTGCCAGTTCTGCATTGAGGATACCGGTCTCGGTATGTCCGAGGACTTCATCGAACACCATCTGTTCACGCCGTTCGTGCAGGCCGACCAGTCCCCGCGCTCGAGCTATATGGGCACCGGCCTCGGTATGTCCATCGTCAAGCAGATCGTCGAAAAGATGGGCGGCACCATCACGGTGGAGAGCAAGCTCGGAGAAGGCAGCCGCTTCACGGTCGTTATCCCGTTCGAGATCGTCCACGGGGCCGCGCCCGAAGCCATCGCGCCGCCGCAGGCGGACATCCATGGGATGCATCTGCTCATTGCCGAGGACAACGAACTCAACATGGAGATCGCCTCGTTCCTGCTGACCGACAGCGGCGCCGAGGTCACACCCGTACGCAACGGACAGGAGGCGCTCGATACGTTTTCCGCTGCCGCGCCGGGCACATTCGATGCTGTCCTGATGGATGTGATGATGCCCGTGCTGGACGGTCTGACCGCCACGCAGCGCATCCGCGCGCTCGATCGACCGGATGCGAAAACCATCCCCATCATCGCCATGACAGCCAATGCATTCAAGGAGGACGGCGAGAAGTGCCTTGCCGCCGGCATGAACGCGCACCTGTCCAAGCCGCTGGATATAGAACAGGTCAAGCGCACGCTCTGCGAACAAACCGCGAAACACTGAGGAAATCGACCGGCTGTGAGATCTAACGTTCCGCAAACAGAAAAACCGGCAGGCTGTTGCCTGCCGGTTTTTTTGTCACATCATTTCGGCTTCGCGCTCTATCGCGCCCACCAGCGGCGCAACCATCTGCTTTTTGCGGCTGACAACGCCGGGCAGCACGACCGAATGCTCGCCGCAGTCCATGTGGAATGCGGCCTGCACGAGCTGCTGTGCGCCCTTGCCGACGTACAGGAGCTCGGTCTTTTCCTCGATGATGTTGGTCAGCATCGCGAACTGCATGGACAGCCCGCTCGAGGCCAGACAGCTCTCCATGTACTCGAGCATTTTCTCGCGGATGCCGGAAAGCTCGTCCGCGCTCACGCTCGTTATCTGCGAAATGGCGATCTTCTTTTTCTGCACCTGAAAATACTTGAAATCCATGTGGAACAGCTCGTCCATCGAGCGCTCTCGCAGGCGCGAGCTCGAGCGGAACATCTCGGTGGCGTACTCCTTGATGTTCAGTCCCGCAATCTTCGCCAGCTCCTCAGCGACCATACGGTCGAGCGGCGTACAGGTCGGCGAACGGAACATCAGTGTGTCCGACAGGATAGCCGAGCACAGCAGGCCCGCGATCTTCGGCTCGATCTCCACGTTCTGCTCGCGGTACATCTGCGTGATGATGGTCGCGGTGCAGCCGAGCGGCTGGTTGCGGAAATAGATAGGCCCGCTCGTTTCTACCGAGTCGATGCGGTGGTGGTCGATAATTTCGACAATGTTGGTCGAGCGGATGCCCTCTGCGGCCTGATCGCGCTCGTTGTGATCGACCAGGATGACAGACGGGCGCTCCAGATCGAGCAGATTACGCTGCGAGAACATACCGATGTATCGGCCCTGTTCATCCAGCAGCGGATAATAGCGGATGCGCTTTTTGGATACCGTGCGCTTTACGTCATCCACCGTGTCCTCCGGCTCGAACGTGATAAGGCCCTTGCGGCGCATGACATGGCGCACCGGCACAGCCTGACTGACGACCTTGACACAGGTATAGGTATCCAGCGGCGTGGCGATGATGGAAACGTTGTTCTCCAGCGCCAGCTTGCGGATGGTGCGCGACACCTTCGCGCCGAGGCCGATGACCATGCAGCCCGCGTTCATCTCAATGGCGCACAGCTGGCTCTCGTAGCGGTTGCCAAGGATGACCATGTCGTTCGGGCCGATGTAGTCCTCCATCACATCCGGGTTTGCGGCGGCAACGACCACACTGCCCTGCTCGAACCGTTTCTCGATCTCACCGGTGACGAGCGTGCCGTCCAGCACATCCACCAGATTGCGGTAGCTGGTCTTGGCCTCCGCGAGTGCGTTCGCATCCTGATCCTCCATGTAAAAGCGCGCGATGTCGCTCAAGGTCAGCAGACCCTTCAGGTGGCGGTCCTCATCGACAACGGCAAGCGTCTGGATGTCGTTCTCGTTCATGTAATCCCATGCGCGGCGCAGCGACATTTCCGCATCGATGCCCGCCACCTTGCGGTACTGTACGTCGCTCATGTGCGGCTCGAACGACTTGATGTAGCGCGGCGGCTCCACGCCGAAATGCTCCAGCACATACTTGGTTTCGGCGTTGATATGACCGGCGCGGCAGGCGATATACTCGCCGCCGGTCAGCCTGCGCTTGAGGTGCGCGTAGCAGATCGCCGAGCAGATCGAATCCGTATCCGGGTTGCGGTGTCCGATAACAAAAACCGGCTCCATTCTGAACTCCCCTTTATTTTGATAAGTGACAGTGCGGTTTCCGCCCTGTCCGAAGCAGGATTGCCGTTGATTCTCCTTTGATTGTTTCATTGTATCATTTGCCGCGCCAAATAGCAAGCTGACCGGCCGATTCTTCACCGAAAAAGCAGCAAAGGCCGCATCCGGACGGAACGCCGCCGCACGGCTTGACGATAGCCTCGTTTTCAGGGTAAAATGATAGAGAAATGAGGTGACACCATGCCGACCGCGTTCTATCATCTGCCCGGCCTGTTTGAATTTTATGAGCTGTACCGCGTGTTCCTGCCGCTGTTCCGCACACACCGCGAATACTTTTACGACTGGTGCGGCATCGGCTCGATCTACGGTGCGCCGGGCGACTGCCTCTGGGGAGGCGGCCGTGTCGGGTTCGGCGAAGCCGATGCCCGCGCCGCGCTGGCGCTCGTGCAGGAATACGGCATTTCCGCACGGCTGACGTTCAGCAATTCGCTGCTGCGCGAGGAACACCTGTCCGACCGGAAATGCAATGCGCTCTGCGCCCTGTTCAATGAGGACAGCGGCGTGCAGAACGGTGTTATCGTGCATTCCGACCTGCTGCTGAATACGCTTCGGCAGCGGTACCCGAACCTGTATTTCGTGTCCTCCACCACCAAGGTGCTGACCGACTTCTGCGATTTCCGGCACGAGCTGGACCGCGAGGAATTTCGGTTTGTCGTGCCGGATTTCCGGCTCAACCGGCGGTTTGACGAGCTCGGCGCGCTCCCGCAGCCGCACAAGGACAAAACCGAATTCCTGTGCAACGAATGCTGCTGGTTCGGCTGCGCCGACCGCAAACGCTGCTACGAAACCGTCAGCCGCAAGGCGCTCGGCGAGGACTGCGAGCACGCCTGTGCCGCACCCGATGCCGCGCACGGCTACCGCTTCTCCGAAGCGATGAAAAACCCCGGCTTCATCGGTGTAAACGACATTCGGGACACCTATCTGCCGATGGGCTTTACGCAGTTCAAAATAGAGGGCCGCGGGCTCGGCAGCGCGCTGGTGCTCGAGTTTCTGCTGCATTATCTGACCAAACCGGAGTATCAGATCAACGTCCGCGAGGAAATCTATCTGGATAATATGCTGGATTTGTTTTAAGGAGGGATTTATATGCTGTATGATGCAGACTGGTATCCTGTGATTCGCGATGATGTGATCGCCTGCATTACCAAAGAAAAAACATTTCCATGGGCTACGGACAGCTTGGTAAAAACCTATAAATGTCTGGTATTCTGGCGCAACGACCTTGTTTATATGTGTGTACAGCAATTTGTGGAGCTTCCCACCAATGAATATCGGTGCTGCCCGGAATATACAAAGTGCATCGGCACAACGCTTGAAGCGTTTACCAAACTGTCCGAACAGAAATTTATCGACACGGCGTATACTATCTGGTGTACCGGCGCACGGTGAGTTGGGCTGCAAAGCAGCCTGACAAGGAGCGACAGCGATATGAAACTGCGGCTTGACCTAAGCAGAATCCTGCTTCAGCTCCAAATCAGCGATTATCAATCGAACGATCTGATTAGCTAACCGCTCTGCATTCCCGAAAGGAGGCCCGAGCCCATGTCTGACCGCACCTATCTTGCCATCGACCTGAAATCGTTCTACGCCTCCGTGGAATGTCGCGAGCGCGGGCTCGACCCGCTCGACACGCACCTTGTTGTGGCCGACGAGAGCCGTACCGACAAGACCATCTGCCTTGCGGTAACGCCCTCGAGCGCAACGGCAAGATTGGCGGACATAACGCATAAACACACGAAACGAGGCATATCTGCATGAACCGCAGCGAACTTTCGCAATATATTCTGGAAACCTATCCGGCAGAAGCCCGGCTTTTTCCCGGCCTACCACATGAACAAAACCAGCTGGATCACCGCCGCACTGGACGGCAGTGTGCCGGATGAAAAAATCAAAATGCTGGTGGAGCTGAGTTATCAGGCCACCGCACCCAAACCACGCAGATCGAAAGGAACAAAAGCATGAATCCCATCGACATCATGAAACGCCCCGAGCCATATATAAACGGCCACGAAAACGCGCCGCACGAGGCGCAGGACCGCGCCAAGCAGCTCTGCTGGGAGTACAACCGCACCGCGCCGAACGAACCAGAAAAGCGCCGCGCCATCCTTGAAAGCCTGCTCGGCACCTGCGACCCGCTGACCTTTATCGAGCCGGATTTCCACTGCGACTACGGCTTCAACATCCACACGCACGGACTGGCGTTCTTCAACTACAACTGCGTGATTTTAGACACCTCTCCCGTGCATATCGGCGCGGGCGCCTTTATCGCACCGGGCGTTTGTCTGGCGTGCTCGGGCCACGCCATTGACCCGGAACAGCGCATGAACGGCATCGGCACCTCCGCGCCCATCACGCTCGAGGACGGCGTATGGATCGGCGCGAACGCCACCGTCATCGGCGGCGTGACGATCGGCGCGGGCTCGATCATCGGCGCGGGCAGTACGGTAACGCACGATATTCCCGCCGGAGTCATCGCGGCGGGCTCGCCATGCAGAGTCATCCGCAAAATCACCGAAAAAGATAAGGTTGACCCATCCAAGCTGGATTTTTGACCGAAACAAGCAGAAAAGAGATACCGCCAGACTGCGGTATCTCTTTTCTGTTATCTGCGGATATTCCGCGCGATGGCCTTGACGACTTCATCCACCACCAGCGGCTTGGACACATGGCCGTTCATGTCCGCATCGATAGAGGCCTGTACGTCCTCCGCGAATGCGTTCGCCGTCAGTGCGATGATGGGTATCTTCTGTCCGTCCGGGCGATCCGCCAGACTGCGGATGGCGGCGGTGGCCTCGTAGCCGTCCATGTTCGGCATCATCACATCCATCAGGATAACGTCGAACGTGCCCGCCGGCTGTTCCTCGAACAGCTCGACCGCCTGTTTTCCGTCAGCGGCGCGGGTGACCTTCATCCCGATCTCCTCGAGCTGCACGACCGCGATCTCCGCGTTGAGGTCGTTGTCCTCGGCCAGCAGAACGTGCAGTCCGGCCATATCGTGCCAATCGACCGGCGCTTCCTGCCGCTTGGCCGTTTCCTCGCTCACAAGGGTCAGCGGCAGCTCGATGGTGAACGTACTGCCCTTGCCCTTTTCACTCTGCACCGAGATCGTGCCGCCCATCATATCCACATAGCGCTTGGTGATGGCCATGCCGAGGCCGGTGCCCTTGTACTGCGTGCGCGCACCCGAATGCTCCTGCGAGAACTCATCGAACATCTGCTTCTGGAACGCCTCGCTCATGCCGATGCCGGTATCCGCAATGACGAACCGCACCGTAACGCGCTTTCCGTCCTCGGACACATACCTGTTCGAGGTGAACGTGATGGTGCCGCCGTCCTCCGTAAACTTGACCGCGTTGCCCAGAATGTTGACCAAAATCTCACGGATACGCACGGAATCCGCATAAACATACGGGTTGACCGGTTTTTCGCGGTTTACCACGAACTTCAGGTCGCGGCGCGAGAGCAGACCCGCGGTGACATTGAGCGCACCGTCCACCACCGACGTAATATCCACGATGACCGGATTGATCTCCACACGGCCGCTCTCGATGCGGCTGATGTCCAGCACATCGTTGATGAGCGTGAGCAGCAGCTCCGAGCTGTCGCTGATCTTATCCAGACAGTTCTTCACCTGCCCGCTCACATTCTGCCGCAGCGCGATATTCGTAAAGCCGATGATGGCATTCATCGGGGTGCGGATGTCATGCGACATATGATTGAGGAAAATGGTCTTGGCCGAGTTGGCGTTCTCCGCCTTGAGCAGCGCCGCCTCCAGCTCCTCATGGTTCTTTTGCAGTTTGCGGTTGAGCTCGTCCGACCGGGCGGCCGCCTCGCGCGCACGAACCTCCGCCGCCTGCGATTTGTGCAGCAGACTGAGGATGATGAGCAGGATAACGGTAAACGCCAGCAGCAGCACGCCTGTCACCGCGATGAAATTATCCTTGAAGAAATCCACCAGCGTGACCTTTTGCAGCGTGCTGTCGTACATGGAAAGCGCACCGCTCAGCATGGTGATCGGGATGGTCTGCAAGGTTTTGTTCAGGATGGACAGCAGCGTGGAGCTGCCGCGCTTTACCGCGAACGAGGTGTTGCCCGCCCGTGTCAGATACACGCTGTACAGCGCCTTGTCCTCCACATACCGGGTACTCTGCCCGGGCCTGACGACCACGCAGTCGGCTTCGCCGCGGCGCACAGCCTTCTCCGCATCCTCGAAGCTGTCACAGTCGAGCACTTTCCATTTCGGGTAGTTATAGCTGATATACCACCGCAGGAGCTCATCCTCCCTGGCGATGGCGACCGTGTTTTCCGCTGTTTCATCGAAATAGTTCTGCGTGGTGACAGCGGTCATATTGATCGTCCACACCGTGTTGGACAGCACAAAGCCGTTCTGCTCCGCGATATACGGGTTCTGGCTGAAATGGAAGATCATGTCGATGTCGCCGTCCGCGAGTGCCTGTGTCAGCTCCTGCATCGTGGCATATTCGACCGGCTCGAACGACAGCGTATGCTCACCCAGACTGTTCTCCGCCAGCGCGATATAATCCGTGATAACGCCTGTCAGCTCGCCGTTTTCCGCTTTCATGCTGACGCCTGCATCGTTATCCAGCCAGCCGACACGGATCGCGCCGTGCCCGCTCAGCCATTCCTCCTCCTCCGTCGCCAGCACCGGACTGGATACCGACGAAAGATACCGCCGATACAGCTCATCCGCATAGAACGGCTTGTCGTTCTCCATTTTCCGCATAGCATTGTCCAGTTCCTCTTTGAGGTCGGGACGGTTTTTATTGATGGCAAAATAAATGCTGGAGCCGCCCGTCATGGAAATGGCGGACATCCCGAACTCCACCCATGCAGGTGTTTCGGTCGAGATCACGCAGTCGATCTCGTGGTTTGCGGCCATCTGTTTGCCCTGTTCGAAGCTGTTGACGGCAACATACTGCATATGCAGTCCGTGTGCCTTTTCCCACTCGTAGAACTGTGCAGCCTGCACGCTGGTCGGCATCAGGCAGACACGCTTGCCGTTCAGCGTTGACAGGTCGGAAGCGGAAATATCCGTATCCCGCAGATTGGCATACAGATAATAGCGCTCCTCGCCCATCGGCAGCTCGGAGAACAGCATGGATTCGGCGCGTTCATCCGTATAGGAGATGCCCGCCATAATGTCGATCTCGCCGCTCTTCATCATTTCCAGCAGATCGGCCCAGCCGCTCTCCACATATTCGTATTTCCAGCCGGTATACGCCGCGACCGCCTGCTCGTATTCGTAACCGTAGCCGCTGCGTTCACCGTTTGCGCCGGTGATATTGTACGCATCCTCATACCAGCCCGCGCGGACGGTCTTTTCCTCGGTTTCGCCGTCCTGCGCCGCCGCAGCGCGCACCGGCACGAGCGGAAACAGCACCGCCAGACACAGCAGCAGACAGCCGAACCGTTTGAGCCTCTCTGCGATGTTGCCCATGTTTCATTCCCCCTTGAAGCCCTATCGGCCTCATTCGAGCCAGCGCGATGCGTTTTTGCAACTTTTTGCACCGGAAAAACCCGAAAATATCCCATATATATATATATATATATATTATACTGTTTTTACCGTTCTGTCAATCATAGGCGCACACTGGGCCGTGCAGAAACGGAAAGCTGTGTACGCCATCCGCAGAATTATCCACAGGTCTGTGCATAATCCTGCGGATACAGCAAAACGCCGCAGACCAACGTCTGCGGCGTTTTCGTGCGGCTGTCCCGGGTACGGCGGAGCCCGAAGGCTGCTCGAGCCATTTTTTCGGACTCTTCTGCCGCCTCGCACCGGAGAGGGATGCGGCGCGGCCAATGGGCCCGGTTGGGAAAGGTATCCGCTCAAGGCGGATATAAAATACAGGTTGTGATCGCGGATCACTCATCTTTTACGGAAGCGTGTGAACGTGTAAGACGAAGTGCGAATGCGCGGTGTGTCGGTCGAACGGACGAAAAATGCGGTTTGGCGCTGTCTGATACGAAGAACGGCTCGTTTTTGCTGTTATTGGCAGCAGACATCGGCAAATTTGCATATTTGCATACGTTAGTTGACAGAGGAGGTAATACCGCATAATTAGACAAGAGCGATTTACGAGCAAATTTTGCGTACTGACGAGGCGCGATTTTACGGTAATACTTGATGTATTACCGTGAAATTGCAACGAAGTCAGTGCACAAAATTTCCGCAAAGCGCCGCAGCGCTAATTGTGCGGTGTTACCTTAGAATGCAGCGTTATAGTTCATCTGCATCTGAACCGGCTTTCCGCGCCCTCGCGTTCCGCTGCACCCGGGGCGGCCGCACAAGGCGGCGCTTATGCGGCGAACGCCTCGAAGATCGCCGCAAAGCTGTCGTTTACGTCGAACGGCGCCTCGTATGCGACCTCGGAGTTGATGAGCCAGCGGTCCAGCTCGGTGCTGACGGCATCGAGCTGCGCGGTCAGCTTTTTCAGCTCGGCGCGGATACGGTTCCGGTCGTAGTGGATGGTCGTCACGCGCTTTTCATCGCAGCGGTACGCCACCTGATTGCCCTCGGCGTTGAAGCGGTAGCCCACCGCACCGCCCGGGCGCATGGTTTCGCTGCAGCGCAGGTCTACCATGGTACGCAGCACGCGCGCCACCGCCTGCCGACGGGTGTTCAGGCTGACCTCACTGTCCATATCGATGGGCAGCTGCGCCTTGGCCGTCCGGATGGCCTGCGACAGCTTTTCCCGCTCGTGCAGCAGGTCGAGCAGGAACGCCGCCACCGCATCGATGCGGTCCGCGTACTCGCTCGGCGCGGCCTCGACCGTCACCTCGTTCTCCCGCTCGGGCACGACCCGGCTGTACAGCGTCGTCACCTTTACCTCGGTGATGTTGCGCTTGTCCTCGAGGATGCTTTCCGCTTCATCCATCAGCGCTTTCAGCTTGTTCTGGCAGCGGAACGCTTCTTTCAGGTTCATGTTTTTCCCTCCTGTTTTGTGATGCTTCTGTTCTCTTTCTGTATCCGTATTGTACCGCACAAAACAGGATTTGTCATTCAAGCGGCAGTTCAATCCATGCTATTTCCTGAAAAACCGGAAATCACAGCAGTCCCCGCCGTATCCCAGCGTTTTGGTGCGCGTAAAGCCGAGTTTACGCAGTCCGCCGTAGGTCACATCGTCCACATCGCAGAACAGCGGGCACAGCTCCGGACAGCCGTTTTCCGCGCACGCCGTATGCCACAGGCATTGGGTGATGTCGGCGGAAAAGTGTGCTCTGTCATGCGCCTGCGTGCTCTCCCACAGGTCGGAGGTTCGCATGATCCTGAGGAAACACCGGCTGTATATCGCGTAAAAGCCCGGTATGCGCTCCATTTTCGCTGTGAAGGCGTGCTTTTCCGCCGCGACCCAGTCCATCATGTAGGTCCGCATCTGCGCGCGGGCCTCCTCCGGCGGCAGCTCGTCCCGCAGCACCTGATACAGCGCGATGCGCGGGAGGATGGTCTGCGTGAGCGTTTTCTTCTGGTTTTTCGTCTTGTTATGGATGTCGGCAATGATGCGGATCAGCGCTGCCTCCTGCCGGGAAAACAGGGCGCGGCCTTTTTCCTCGCCGAACGCTCCAATGAGGAACGCTTTGAGCTGCTTTTGCTGTTTGATATGCATGATTGGTTCATTCTTTCATTCAAATATCGGGATACCCGTACCCATTCTCCATTTGAGCCCCTAACTATACCACACCCGCCGCCATAAGAAAAGTCCGCTCTGCAAAGGCTTTTCAGCATTTTCTCCTGTTGCTCTGCTTCATACTGTGTAATGTGCGGTATTGCCTTACGCCTTCTTCATACGGCGGACCTGTGCGCCGATGATAACGGCGAGGGCGACGAGAGCAACGCGGATGATTTTCCGGCACAGGAATCACTGGTGAAACGGAAAATCCCGGCAGGTATTGACATTTCCGCGCATTCGTCCTACGATTGACTTATCAAACGATAATTTTCGCAAAGGCGGTGTCCCGATGAAATGGTCTGACTACTACGAACACTATGACTGCTGGCAGGAGAGCACACAGTACAGCCGGCTGGCCTCCATCTCGGACTGGGGACCGGAGAACAGTCCGTCCGAGCAGATTGCCGACTGCATCTGCTATGTGGACGACCGGACTGCCGCCAGCATCCTGCGCCGTGCGCTGGCCGCAAATGTGCGGTTTCGTCCGGCGGAAGTGGTGAAGATTGTTGACAGCGGCCTGATCGACAACGAAAAGCTGCTGCTGCGGCTGGTGAAAACATCAGACGAGCCCTACACCGGCGCGCAGCTGTGTACGCTGCTGGAGAACATTTTCGACAACGATCCCATACTCGAGCTGCTCGACCAAACGTGCTCGCAGCCGACCCATTTCACCGAAAAAGAGGTGCTCTCGCTGCTCCCCTATCTGATGGATGTGGATGCGGTGAACAAGGTGGCCGGTTCCACCGATGCGGTGTTCTCCGAGGACGGCCTGAACAAGCTCTGCGACAACGGCCTCGACGAAACGCTGGTCGAGCGTATCAGCCGCCGCAGCGGCATCCCTTACAGCGACCCGAATGCGGACGAGGATTTCGACGACGAGCCGGTATGCACCGCGCCGCGTGCGAAAAAGCCCGGCCTGCTCTCAGCGCTGCTGATGGGCTTCGCGATGGGCGGCACGCCCGCACCGTCCAATCACAGCGGCTGCTGCAGCGGCGACTGCGCGAACTGTCCGCCGCACTACGGCTATCGCTACGGGCGCTGGTATTACGGCCACGGGCATTCGCACGGCTGCGAGTTCGGCGGCAACGGCGGATGCAGCGGAAAATGCAGCCGCGACTGAATACCAAAACAGCCGAGAGAATCTGCATCCCATCGATGGTCGGCGTCGCGGTGTCAATCCATACCGCGTTTGCGGCAGGTAAATTCCGGTTTACCACCGTGCAACAAATTCCAGTGTTTTCGCGAGCGAATCCATGCGGGCCTTGCAGCCGGGCTCTTTATTTGCGCCGCGGTCGCCCGCGAAAAACTTTGCGCTGCGAACCTCGAACGGCACGAACAGATGGCTGCCGCAGTTATAGCGCAGATGCTGATAATAGTACGGAAAACCGTGCGCTTGCAGACGGTTTACGATCTGTTCCGCTGCCTCGGCGGACGGCCACATGGTATCCAGCCTGGACGAGATGAGCAGCACCGGCCCGGCGATGTTCTCAGCCCTGATGACGGCCTCCGGCGCGGGATCCTGCACGAGCGGCAGGTACAGGTCGTACATCGTCAGCTCTTTTGCGCGCAGGCTGTTCCGCAGCACCGTGCCGAGCGGAAATTTTTCCGTGCGGAACGCGGTGTACGGCACTTCCTCGCCGTGAAAGCTCCAGCTGCTGTGCGGCACAAAGGATATGCCCCGTTTCTTCTCAAATCCCTGACAGACCGTGTTCATCGGCGCAACAGCCACCACCGCATTCACCAGCTCCGGCAGCAGACTGCCCGCTGTCAGCGCCAGCTCCGCGCCCTTGGAGATGCCCCATAAGCCGACCTTGCCGAAGCCCATGTCGTGCAGCTGTCCTGCGGCGTTCTCCACAAAGTCGATCGGGATGCGGTCGAACGCCTGCGGCAGTCCCTCCTCCATCACATAGGCCAGCGCCAGCGTGGTCAGCCCGCGTGCGCGGAATACCTCCGCCAGCAGACGGGCCAGTGCGATGCCGCCGTCGCTGCCGCTGAAGCAGATCAGCGCTTTGCCCGGATACCTGTCCTCCGCCGGTCGGAACAGCTCTCCAAAAAAGCCGTCCGGCTGAACATGATAGATCGTGTTTTCTGTATGCAGCATGGCCGCTCGTCCCTTTCGCTATGGTATGCTGTCTACATTATACCACAAAACGGAAAAAGGAGAGCGAAAAAAGCTCTCCTTTACGATACCTTAACTATATTACTGCATATCCTTCAGCAGACCGTGCTTTTCATAGGTCGTAGTGCGGACAATCTTGTTCTCCTCATCCACAAACACCACCTGCGGCGCGTAGCCGGACTTTACCTCCTCCGGCGTCAGCTGTGCATACGCCATCAGGATGACCTTATCGCCCACGCTGACACAGCGCGCCGCCGCACCGTTCAGGCAGATCATGCCGCTGCCTCGCTCACCGGCGATGGTGTAGGTTTCAAAGCGGTTGCCGTTCTCGATGTCCACGATGGCAACCTTTTCGTATTCATAAATGCCTGCCGCATCCAGCAGGTCGGCATCGACCGTGATAGAGCCGACATAGTTGAGCTCGGCCTGCTTTACCGTTGCGCGGTGAATCTTACCTTTGAGCATCTGTACCGTCATCGTTCAGCCCTCCACCGAAAAATTGTCGATCAGGCGCGTTTTGCCGATATAGACCGCCATTGCCACCAGCTCACCGCCGTGAAGCTCATGTACGGGCAGCATGGTGAGGCCGTCTACTGCGGAAACGTAGTCGATACGCGCCAGCGGCTCCTGCTCGATGAGGACGCGCATCGCGCCGACAATCTTATCCGCATCCTTTTCGCCGTTCTGCACCATCTCCTGGCCGAGCTTAACAGCACGCGACAGCACGAGCGCCGCCTTGCGCTCCTCGGCGTTCAGATAGGTGTTGCGGGAGGACTTGGCAAGCCCGTCCGCCTCGCGGATGATGGGACAGCCGACGATCTCAATGCCCATCGACAGATCGAGCACCATCCGGCGGATGATGGCAAGCTGCTGGGCATCCTTCTGGCCGAAGAACGCCTTATCCGGCGTTACGATATTGAACAGCTTGGAAACGACCGTGCACACGCCGCGGAAATGGATCGGACGGGTCTTGCCGCACAGCTGGCGCGGCATTTCGGACTGCACCTCGACAAAAGTGGCAAAACCGTCCGGGTACATCTCGGACACCTCGGGATGGAACACCATATCGCAGCCGCATTCGGTCAGCAGCGCACAGTCGTGCTCGAAATCACGCGGATAGGTTTCCAGATCCTCGCCCGGGCCGAACTGGGTCGGATTGAGGAATACCGAAGCGACCGTGCGGTCGCACTGCTGCACCGAGGTCTTCACCAGACTGGCATGTCCCTCATGCAGGTAGCCCATGGTCGGCACCAGACCGACCGTAAGACCCTGCTGTTTCCATTCGCGCACCTGCGCGCGCACTTCTGCGATAGTCGTTGCGATTTTCATTGTATATTCTCCTGTTTCACTTAGAATTCAGTGTCAAGTTTGGCGAGATACTCGTCTGTGCAGTCGGATTTGACAAAGCTGTGCTTCTCGGTCGGGAACGCGCCGCTCTGCACCTCATTCATGTAGGTGCGGAACGCCTCCACCATGCGCTCACCGATGTTGTCGTACTGCTTGGCGAACTTGGGCGTAAAGTCCATGTTCATGCCGAGCATATCCTGATAGACGAGCACCTGTCCGTCGCAGCCCGCGCCCGCACCGATGCCGATGGTCGGGATGGTGAGCTTTTTCGAGATGAGCGCCGCCAGCTTGGGCGGAACGCACTCGAGCACGACCGAGAACGCACCGGCCTCCTGCACGGTAAAGGCATCCTCGAGCAGGCGTTTTGCCGCCTCCTCGCCCTTGCCCTGCACCTTGAAGCCGCCGAAAGCGTTCACGCTCTGCGGTGTCATGCCGATATGCGCCTGCACCGGAATGCCGGAATCCGTGATGGCGCGAATCTGTGCAGCAACTGCGGCGCCGCCCTCCAGCTTGACGGCGTGGCCGCGCGCCTCTTTCATCAGACGGCCGGCATTGCGTACCGCCTCATCGACCGAGGCCTGATAGCTCATGAACGGCATATCCATGATGACCATGGTGTTCTCGCACGCGCGGACTACGCACGCGCTGTGGTGTATCATGTCCTCCATCGTCACCGGCAGCGTGGTGTCGTAGCCCATCATCGTCATGCCGAGCGAATCGCCCACCAGAATGGCGTTGATGCCCGCCTTTTCCACCAGCTTTGCGGTCGTGTAATCGTAGCTGGTGATCTCGGTGAGGCGTTCGCCGTTCTGCTTCATCGAGAGAAATGTGCTGACTGTGTTTTTCATTCGTTCTGCTCCTTTTCACCGCCCAGCAGATCAGCGAGTGCGCTGAAATCCTGTCCGGAGTGTTTTTGCTGTGCCATTTTGACCTGCTCGAGTCCCAGCAGCGCATAAAGCTGCCGGTCGTGCTTTTCAGTCAGGCAGGACAGATGCTTTTTTACCGTCTGCGTGTCGCCGCGCTCGATCGGGCCGGTCAGTGCGGAAACCGGGCCGTGCTCGAGCAGGTGCGCCATGTTGCTCCGCATGAGCGGCGCGAGCGCCCGCAGCGCATCCTCCTCCGAGAAGCCGCAGCCGCCCAGCAGCTCCACGCTGCGCTGCACGAGCGCGCACACGAAGTTGCTCGCCAGCGCACAGCTCAGGTGGTACTGCGCCTTGCTCTCAGGCGCGATGGTCTGCACCCGCAGTCCCAGTCCGCGCAGCAGCGGCACGAATACCGCGGCTGCCCGCTCGTCGCCCTCGATGCAAAAAAAAGCATCTGCCAGCTCCCGCCAGCAGTCGTACTTGCTGCTGATCGGAAATAGCAGATGAATGGAGATCGCAGAAGCGCCGTGTGCACGGATGCCCGGAAAGGCCTCCGCCGCGGTACACGCGCCGCTGCAATGACATATATACTTGTCCTGAATTTCAAATGCCGCGACCTGCCGATAGACCTCGGTGATCGCGTTATCCGGAAC
Organism: uncultured Agathobaculum sp.; assembly: GCA_934504345.1. Classification (GTDB taxonomy): domain Bacteria; phylum Bacillota; class Clostridia; order Oscillospirales; family Butyricicoccaceae; genus Agathobaculum. The sequence goes on from CAKSVR010000007.1 coordinate 34,491, forward strand.
GGTGATAAAGATCGCGTCACTATCTTCGATGAGTTTTCCCAAGTCCGTATAGTGTCCGGAATTTGTAAATTCTGCGGCCTCCCTCGCGCTCTCCGGATGGCGGCTGTAATAGCCCGTTATCCGGATGCCCTTTTCGGCAAGCAGTCTGCCGAAGGAAAAGCCGACTTTTCCTGCTCCAACAATGCCAATCTTCATGCTGTCACCCGCTTTCTGTGGTGTGACGCGAAATCCTCACTGCCGGAAATTTGAAAAACATTTGTGACAAGGTATAGCTTCCGCCCTGCGGAATGCCATCCATCAAGGGGTATTATACCCGCCGGATCGACAAAAGTAAAGGAAAAGTTTGTGCCTCTGACAGTGCGCCCTCCCTCACAGCCCCAGAAAGCGCACATATTCCGCTGCGGACAGCAGCGGCCCGCTCCGCAGAGTTGCCTTTCGGACTGCCGGATGGTACAATTATCCTGTATCAATGTGCAGAATCGACTCGTTCTGCGCGAAGCCGAGCTGCCGCAGCACCCGTCTGCTGCTGGCGCTGAACGAGCCCGACTTGTCCGCGCGCGACCCGCATTTCGAGAAAGGTGAACCGAAAATGACCGATATTCCGAAGAACACCATCCTGTACGGCCCGCCCGGCACAGGAAAGACCTACCATACCGTGCTGTATGCGGTCGCGATCATCGACAGCCTGCCGCTGGCCGAGGTGAAAGCCCGTCCCTATCCCGATGTTCTGGCGCGCTATAACCAGCTCAAGGCGGACGGGCTCATCGAGTTCACCACGTTCCACCAGTCCTATGGCTATGAGGAATTTGTCGAGGGCATCAAGCCCGTGATGGACAGCAGCGAGGAGAGCGGCGATATTCAGTACACCATCGAGGACGGCCTGTTCAAGTCGTTCTGCAGCCAGTCGGCCATGCCCGCCGCCGATCAGCCCAGCCTTGATCTGGGACTGAACAAGAACCCGACCATCTGGAAAGTATCGCTCAAATCCACCTACGACAACCCGACTCGCACCGAATGTCTGGAAAACGGCCATATCCGCATCGGCTGGAGTGCCTATGGCCCGGATATTACCGATGATACCGACTTTTTCACCGGCGGAAAGGAAATCCTCAACCGCTTTATCTATCAAATGAAGGTCGGCGATATTGTGTTCTCCTGCTACTCGAACACCACCATCGATGCCATCGGCGTTGTGACCGGCGAATACGAGTGGTGCGGCAGTCAGTACGACGACGGCTATAACCGCCGCCACAAGGTGAACTGGATCGTGAAGAATATCCGGGAGAACATCGTTGAGATCAACGACGGCACGACCATGACACTTTCCACGGTTTACCGTCTGAACAAGGTGACACTGTCCGATGCGCTGGGGCTCATCCAGAAGTACCTGCCCGCCGCTGCGCCGAACGAAAAGAAAAACCGTGTGTTCATCATCGACGAGATCAATCGCGGCAACATCAGCAAGGTTTTCGGCGAGCTCATCACGCTCATCGAACCGTCCAAGCGGCTCGGACAGCCCGAGGCGCTCCGTGTCCGACTGCCGTATTCGCGCCAGCTGTTCGGCGTGCCGGACAATGTTTACCTCCTCGGCACGATGAACACCGCAGACCGCTCCATCGCAGCCATCGACACCGCGCTGCGGCGGCGTTTCCGTTTCCGCGAGATGCTGCCCGATGCGGCTGTGCTGGACGGCATCCTTGTGGACGGTATCTCTATCGCAGATATGCTCACGCGCATGAACCGGCGCATTGCCGTGCTCTACGACCGGGAGCACACCATCGGTCACGCCTATTTTATGCCGCTGCGGGCACACCCCACCCGCGAAACGCTGGCGGAGATTTTCGAGAACGCCATCCTGCCGCTGCTTCAGGAGTATTTTTTCGAGGATTACGAAAAGATCCGCCTCGTCCTCGGCGACAACCGAAAAGCCGCCCCGGCAGAGCAGTTCATCACCGCAGCCGAGAACGACTGCGATGCACTGTTCGGCAGCGCCGGCATCGACCTTGACGATTCGGTCACATATGAGATCAATCGAGCTGCTTTCCGCAATATCGAGGCTTATCGTTCTATTTAAGGTGTTTGCATGAGGAAAACCTATCAGATAACCGAATACGGCTCGTTCACCCGCGATAAACCGGCGCCCGGCTGTGTTGCCCTGCCGCCCGACACCTTTGATGCGCTGGAGGATTTTGTGCTGTCCAGCCGGGACGACGGCACGAATCCGCTCGAGCTGATGGGTCTTTCCGCCCGCAAGGGTGTCGGCAGACTCATCACCGCGAAAAACTACGTCGGCGTGATCGCCATGAATGACGGCACAGCCATCGAAATCCTCCCGAAGCTCTGTTCCGGCACGAGCACCGCACCGGAAAGCGCCAAAAGACTGCTCATCGATATGCTGCGAACGCTCCGCCATACGCCATTCAAGGCCCTGCATACCGCCAATGTGAACATCGACCGGCTGAGCATCCTTGAAATCTTCATTCGTATGTTCCTCGAGGAGCTGTTCCGCCTTGTAAAATACGGCCTGCCGTGCGGCTACCGGACCACGCAGTCAAACGAGAATCAGTTCAAGGGGAAGATCGTATTTTCCGAGCACATCCGGTGCAATTATGCTCATAAAGAGCGCAGCTTTGTCGAATATGACACGTTCAGCGCCGACCGTCCGGAAAACCGCATCCTGAAATCCACACTGCGGTATCTCTATCAGCATTCGGCCTCGCTCCGCAGCAAAACCGACATCCGCACGCTTCTGGGCGCGTTTTCCGAGGTGTCCGAGTCCCGGAACGTGCAGGCAGACTTTGCACGCATCGTCCCTGACAGAAAAAACACAGAGCTCCAAACCGCACTGCTGTGGAGCCGGGTCTTTTTGCAGGGAAAGAGCTTCACCGCATTTTCCGGCGCGGATACGGCATTTGCGCTGCTGTTCCCGATGGAAACGCTGTTTGAGCGCTATATTGCGACGCATCTGCACAGACTGCTCGCGCAGTCGGATTATGTCCTGTCCGTGCAGGATAAAACATACCACCTGTTCGACGAGCCGAAAAAGTTCCTGTTAAAGCCGGATATTGTCCTCCGAAACCGCATTTCGGGACAGGTTCTCGTCATGGATACCAAATGGAAGCTGCTCTCCGACAGCAGACCGAACGCCGGTATTTCGCAGGCGGATATGTACCAGATGTTCGCCTACCAGAAGAAATACGCCGCCCGGCACGTTACACTGCTCTATCCGCGCACCGAAACGGCCGATCCGAGTAAAACCATCCGGTTTTCGGCACAGGACGGCGCGGAAATCCGGGTGCGGTTCGTCGATCTGTTCGATGCGGAGCACTCGCTGGAGGGTATCCTTGCGGACAGCATTTGAGCGGAGCATGGACGAGATTCAGCAGCAGATCGAGCAATACCCCAAAGAATCCGCCCGCGGCTGGGAGGAGCTGAACGAGGTGTTCCTTTCCGCGCTGACGGCATCCATCGAGTAACCGCAGAACACCCCTGCTCTCATCCGAACAGGGGTGTTCTCTTATTTCGTTTTTCCGCTCATTTCTTCGGCTGTGTGCTGCGGTACAGCTTCTCCGCGCACGGCTTGCAGACATACCCGCCCAGAATATCCTCCTCATAGGACATTTTCCGCAGCAGGTCTTTCATGTACCCGAAATCCTCGGGCACAGTGAAACAGTTGATCAGCTGATTTTTATCGACCACCCGCAGACACGAACTGCACCGCGACTGTTTCTCCAGACACACCAGTGCCTCATCGCTGTTGCCGTCGCAGTAGTGTACGGAATCCCGGCAGACCCGAATCAGCTTTTTGCCGTCCGCGAAGCTGATCTTCCCTTCGTCGATCAGCGGCAGGATGTTTTCCACCACGTTGTTCAGTCCCCGTCCAATATCGTGACAACTCATGTATAATCACTCCTTTTCATAGATTATACCACATCCGCATACTGCCTGCATTGAAGCAGCAGTTCATTCATACTGTACGACAGTATTCAGCCCAAAAACGCCTGCGTATCCGTCATACGCAGGCGTTTTTCTCATTACAGGGCTTGTTCAGCAGCCGTTACCCTCTGCCAAGGATCGCATCCAAATCCTGCTCGGGCGCGGTGGTCGGGTGCAGCTCATAGGCCTTCACCAGTGTTCTCACCACGGTTTCGGACAAAAATGCGGGCAGTGTCGGTCCGAGATAGATGTTCTTCACGCCGAGGGCGAGCAGTGTCAGCAGGATGCACACGGCTTTCTGCTCGTACCACGAGAGCACGAGCGTGAGCGGCAGGTCGTTGACCGTACAGCCGAACGCATCCGCCAGCGCGAGCGCGACCTTAATGGCACTGTATGCATCGTTGCACTGTCCCATATCGAGGATGCGCGGCAGCCCGCCGATCTCGCCCAGATCGAGGTCGTTAAAACGGTATTTTCCGCACGCAAGGGTCAGAACGAGCGTATCCAGCGGTGTTTTCTTGACAAACTCGGTGTAGTAGTTACGGCCCGGATGTGCGCCGTCGCAGCCGCCGACCAGAAAGATATGCCGCACCTTGCCGCTCTTGATGAGCGAGATGATCTCCTCCGCATGAGCCAGCACCGCGCCGTGTGCAAAGCCCGTCATCAGCATATGCCCGCCGTTGATGCCGCTCATGCTGTGGTCGTGCTCGTACCCGCCGAGCGCGAGCGCCTGCTCGATGATGGGCGAAAAGTCCTTGCGGCCGCACGCATCCGCCTCGATATGGCGCAGACCCGCATAGCCCACCACCGAAGTCGTGTACACGCGGTCCTGATAGCTTGGGCGCTGCGGCATCAGACAGTTGGTTGTGAACAGCACCGGAGCGGGAATGTTCTCGAACTCCGTCTGCTGGCTCTGCCATGCCGTGCCGAAATTGCCCGCAAGGTGCGGATGTTTTTTCAGTCCCGGATAGCCGTGCGCGGGCAGCATTTCGCTGTGCGTGTAGATGTTGATGCCCTTTCCCGCCGTCTGCTCGAGCAGCTGCGCCAAGTCGCCCATGTCGTGCCCGGAAACCACGATGAACGGGCCTTTTTTGATGTCGGTCGGCACTTTTGCAGGCTGCGGCGTGCCGAATGTGCCCGTATTGGCCTCATCGAGCAGCTCCATGCACCGGAAATTCACCTGCCCGAACTCGACGATCAGCGCCAGCCATTCCTCGACCGAATGCGGGCGATTGACCGCGCACAGGCCCTTGTAAAACCACGCGCTGACCCCGTCATCCGTATAGCCGAGATTCCTCGCGTGGTGCGCGTAAGCGGCCATGCCTTTCAGGCCGAACAGCAGCGTGGAACGCAGCGAAACCGTATCCGTGTCGCCGTGCCACAGCTCGACCACCTCGCACGGCGCACCGCCAAAGCGTTCCCGTTCGGCGCGCACCCGGTCGGTGAATGCCGCAATCGCGCGGTCGTCAAAGTTGACGTTGGTCAGCGTAGTGAACAGCCCGTCCTCCAGCAGCCTGTCGGCCTCCGGCGTGTGCTGTCCGGCTGCTGAGGCCGCCTCCGCCAGCCGGATGAGCTCGTACACCAGCTCGTCCTGCAAGTGCGCGGTTTCCGGCTGCTTGCCGCATACCCCCGCGCTCACGCAGCACTTGTTCCCTGCCGTCTGCTGGCACTGAAAGCAAAACATATCTGCCATGAATTCTTCCTCCTTTGGCAGATAGTGTAACCCGATCAAACCGGACTATACATCGCAAAAGCACGGTATCGCCATGTATTCTTCCCGTGTTCTCATATTCGTTCACCTTCTGACAGATATAGTGCAGCACACACCGTGCAGGCAATCAAGTGCATTGCGCTGTCGCGAAACACGAGAAAGCCCGCCGCAGTTCCCTGCGGCGGGCTTCAGGCTGTCGCGAAACCACGGTTTCGCCGACAAGCAGGAACGGACCGTGGGCCGTTCCAAAGTCGTCCGAAAGTTCCTGTATAGAAACTTTCTCCCTCTCAGGGTATAAAAAGGCAGGTACACGCCCTGCCTTTTTATGAATTTGCACGGCAAATTCTATTTAATGCGCGCTGCCGCGCGATATGATGAAATTGGTTCAATACCGACTTTTTTGCCAAACTGAAGCCCGCCGCAGTTCCCTGCGGCGGGCTTGTGCCATTTTGTTCGGTTTACTTGCCCCAGACTTCCTCTGCGATCTCCTTGACGAGCGCGAGCTTTGCCCACTGCTCCTCCTCGGTCAACTTGTTGCCGATCTCACAGGAGGCAAAGCCGCACTGCGGGCTCAGGCACAGGCGGTCGAGCGGAATGTACTTCGCCGCCTTACGAATACGGGCGATAACCGCCTCTTTATCCTCCAGCTTGGGCGATTTGGTGGTGATAAGGCCCAGAACGACCGTTTTATCCGGCGAAACCTTAGCCAGCGGTGCAAAACCACCCGAGCGCTCATCGTCGTACTCGAGGAACAGCGCATCGACGTTCTCCTGTGCGAAAACATAGTCGGCTACCGAGTCGTAAGCGCCGCTTGCGAAGAACGTGGAGTGGTAGTTGCCGCGGCAGATGTGCGAGGTGATGACCATATCCTCCGGCTTTCCCTCGAGCGCGAGGTTGTTGACCGCGAGGAGCTGCTTCTTGACCTCCTCCAGATCGATGCCGAGCGCCTGATAGCGCTGCTTGGCCGCATCGCCCACGATGGCGCCCCAGGTGCAGTCGTCAAGCTGGAGATTGCGGCAGCCGGCCTCGTAGAACTGACGGATGACCGCCTGATAGGCCACGCCGATGTCGTGGATGAGCTCTTCGTTCGTCGCATAGATCTTGCGGGTGGAAGCAAGGTTCATCGGCACGATCATCTGCTGGAACATCTGCGCCGGTGCGGGAATGGTGTACTTTGCGACCGTATTCTCGTCCTCGAACTGCTTGAGGAACTTGAAATATTCGACAAACGGATGCGGCTTTGCCTTCACCTTGCCGGTGAGCCATGTATCGTCCAGCGCAGCCATCTCGCCGCTGAACTGCACGCCGCCGCCCTTCTGATGCGCTACGCCCTCAAAGCCCCACATGAAGTCGAGATGCCAGTAGGTGCGGCGGAACTCGCCGTCCGTGATGGCGTGGAAGCCCAGCTCCTTCTGCTTGGCAACGACCTTGGTGATCTCCTCGTTCAGCACGCTGTCGAGCTCGGCCTCGGTGATGGCGCCGTTCTCAAACGCGGCCTTGGCATCCTTTACGGCCTGCGGGCGCAGGAAGCTGCCGACAAAATCATATCGAAACGGGGTTTTCAGCTTGCTCATAGTATCTATCTCCTTGGGTAACACGAGTGGTGTTTTTCTGTCTGACGATAGTCTACCACGAAATCTGCCGATTGAAAAATACGTCTTACCCGCGGTTCTCCATAGGTTTATCCTATGGGCAGATGCTTTTTCAAGGCTTCTGCGTAGGCGTTCGCGTAGCGGCTGAACACCACGTTTTTCTTGCGGATGAGGCCGATACGCATTCGTCCCTCCATATCGAGCGGCCGCGCGATGATGCTCGGACTGTTGAGCTTTCGGTCGATGACACCCGAGCTGACCGTGAAGCCGTTCAGACCGATGACAAGGCTGAACAGCGTGGCGCGGTCGCGGACCTGAATGGTCTTGGGCATATCGAGCATACTGAGCAGCTCCTCCGCAAAATAGAACGAGCTGCGGTCGCCCTGCTCGAACACGAGATAGGGATAGGGCCTCAGCGCATCGAGCGCGATGCGGTCTTTGCCCGCCAGCGGGTGGTCTTTGCTGATGAAAACGTGCGGTGCGGCGGTGAACAGCTCCTCGAACACGAGCTCGTTTCTACGCAGCAGCTTGGTCAGCACGCTCTCGTTGCTCTCGGACAGGTACAGCAGCCCGAGCTCGCTCTTGCCCGAGGCCACATCGTCAATGATTTCGCCGGTCTGTGTTTCGCGCAGGATAAAGCTGTACCGGTCGGCATCGTACTGCTGCACCACATCGACGAACGCATTCACCGCGAACGAATAGTGCTGACACGACACGCAGAACTTGGGCTCGCGGCCGTTGCCCGCGCCAAAGTGCTCCTGCATGATGTCGGCCTGCTCGAGCAGCATCCGCGCAAACGACAGCAGTTCCTCGCCCTCCCGCGTAACGATAACGCCCTTGTTTGAGCGCACAAAGGCAGTAACGCCCATCTCTTTCTCCAGATTATGAATGGCGGCACTCAAGCTCGGCTGCGAGATGAACAGCCGCTCGGCGGCCTCTGTGATGCTGCCGCACTCGGCCACAGTGACAAGATAATTCAGCTGCTGTAATGTCATGGGGTTCCTCCGGTCTGCTTTTGAGCTGTATTGTTACCATCATAACACGCATACGGGAAAACGCAAGCGGCGGATGGGCTTCCTACCGCGTTTTGTCAAACAAAAATCCCGCAGACACACTTGTCTGCGGAATTCAGCTCGTCGAAAAAGTCGGTATTGAACCAATTTCATCATATCGCGCGGCAGCGCGCATGAAATAGAATTTGCCGTGCAAATTCATAAAAAGGCAGGGCGTGTACCTGCCTTTTTATACCCTGAGAGGGAGAAAGTTTCTATACAGGAACTTTCGGACGACTTTGGAACGGTCTACGGTCCGTTCCTGCTTGTCGGCGAAACCGTGGTTTCGCGACAGCCTGAATCCCGCAGGCACGCTTGTCTGCGGGATCGTACGCGATTTTTATTGGGTATCCTCTGCGTAATAGGCCGCGTAGGCCTCCTGCAGGGTTTTGAGCAGCTCCGGCGCTTTGCCGCCGACCGGCTTGCCGTCCAGCTCCACCGCCTGAATGCACAGGCCGCCCGAGCTGCTGACGATGACTTCGTCCGCCTCGGCAAGCTCCTGCATGGTGAACGGCGCTTCGCGGGCCGGGATGCCGTTCTGCTCGGCCAGCATCAGCAGATGCTTCAGCGTAATGCCCGGCAGAATCAGGTTATCGCGCGGCGGCGTACACAGAACGCCGTCCTTGAGCATCAGAATGTTGCTGTGCGCGCACTCGGTCACGCGGTCGCCGCGATGGAACACGGTTTCCTGACAGCCCTGCTCCAGACACCGCTGGTACGCGATAACACTCGGGATGAGGTTGAGCGTTTTGATATTGCAGTGCAGGAAACGGGTGTCCTCCATCGAAATGAGCTTAAACGTCTTGTCGAACGGGATCAGGTCGCACGGAACGGTGAATATCATCAGGTTGGGCTTGACCGACTCCGGCGGGAACTGGTGGCCGCGGAATGCCGTGCCGCGCGAGCACTGCCAGTACAGCATACCGTGGTCCATGTCGTTCGCATCGATGCACTTTTGCAGCTCTGCACGCAGCTCCTCGCGGCTCATGGCAAACGGGATCTCCAGCAGCTTGCAGCTGTTGTAGAAGCGGTCCAGATGGTCCTCCGCCGCAAAAATGTGGTTGTTCGCAAAGGTCGTAGCATCGTAGCAGCCGTCACCGAAGTAGACCGCGCGGTCGAGCATCGGGATCTTCATTTCCTCCAGCGCGCCGAGCTCCCCGTTATAGTAGCCAACATATTTCATATCCAACATACTTCTTTCTTTTTTCTTTTAGCAATCGCGGTTTTTGATGATCTTATAGCCGCCTACGATCAGGGTCGGCAGCAAGTAGAACAGGATAAAACCGTAGGAAATGTACGAATAGCCCTTTTCGATCAGGGTGACAACGCCGATGCGGGACAGCAGCAGCGCTGCGATCAGCGTAACGACCGTCACGATACCGCGGTTTCTGTCGGTCAGCTTGGCGCGGCCCTTTTCCGCCATGGCAACGTCAAAACGGTCGATGATCATATGGATGCAGCCTGTTGCGGTTTCGACCAGCGTCCAGCCCATAACGATGCTGAACAGCGCCAGCAGCGCCGGGCCCTTGCTGACCGATTTGATCATTTCCATCCACGGCGTGGTCACGTCCGGGCCGACGACGGACAGGTCGCCATAGAAGCACATCATCGCAAAATAGGACAGGAACCACGGAATGACCATCAGGAGACCCGCAATGATGCCCGAGATCAGGGTTTCGCGGCGCTTGGTCTGACGGGTGAGCGAGAACATACCCATCGGGATGGAGTTGATGTTGTACGCCACATACAGGATGCCGGTGCCGATGCACAGCGGGAGCGTCACGCTGCCGTCATAGGCACTGGTGTCCACCGTGCTGAAAACCTGCGGGATATTGCCGCCTTTTTTCGCGATCACGAGGACCGTGAACAGGATATAGCCGGCATACAGCAGGACTGTGCCGATCGACTCGAATTTCTCGATGAATTTCGCGCCCTTGAAGTTCAGCAGGCCGCAGAGCGCGACGATAACGACCGAGCCGAGAATGTTCGGCAGGCCGACTTCCTCGAAGATGCTGCCGGTAGCCGCCGCCATGACCGCGATGAGCAGGATGGCGATGAGAACGGTCAGAATGTCCATCACCGGCCACAGCGGGCCGATAACCTTCTGGATGTAGTTTTTGTAGTCGTATACCTTGTAGATACGGCAGATTTCAAAGGTCAGGAACGCAAAAAGTGCAAAACCGATGCCGATCGCCAGACCGCTGATCCAGCCCATCGCGCCGAACTTGGCACCGTAGGAGTAAATCTCGCGGCCGGTCGCGTAGCCGCCGCCGATCAGCACGGATTGCAGCAGCACGCCCGGCAGGATGTACTTCGCGTACGTCCCCTCGTAGAAGTCTTTGAATTTTCGCATAGAACATCTCTCTTCCCCATTGTGATTTCCAAATGCAATTATAACGGAATATTCTCAAACTTGCCAATCGTAAAAATGCATATTATAATAAGATAAACTTATTACCGCAGAGGATGAGAGGAAATGAACTTCAAGCAGCTGGAATATTTTGTAGCGGTGGCGGAGCTGCTGAGCTTCACCAAGGCCGCCAAAAAGTGCTTTATCTCGCAGACGGCCATGACCCAGCAGATACGCTCGCTCGAGGGCAAGGTGGGCGTGCCGCTGTTCCTGCGGGACAAGCACCATGTCGAGCTGACAGCGGCGGGCAAGGTGTATCTCAACGAGGCAAAAGCGCTGCTGCTCCGCGCGGAGGAGGCCAGCAAGCTGGCCCGCTCGGCCGCCGAGGGCGTATCCGGTGAGCTCACAGTCGGGTTCATCCGCGGGTATGAGCAGAGCCGTTTCTCCGAAACACTCCGCACCTTTCACGAGATGTACCCCAACATCCAGCTGCACCTCATCCGCGAGAACATGGGCACGCTGTACGAGCTGCTCGAGGAGAACGCCTGCGACATCGCGTTCAATCTGTCGCTCAACTCCCGGGGCTACGACGATATTCAGCACCATTTTCTCAAGCGCTATCCCATGATGGCCGTGCTGTACCCCGGACACAGCCTTGCCGGTCAGAGCCATCTGATGTACAAAGACCTTGCGCGGGAGAATTTCATCATCATGCAGCCGCAGGGCCGCTCGAACGACGAGGCCGAGGAGGTGCTGCTCTGCTACAACCGCGGCGGCTTCATCCCCAATATCGTCGCCCGCGACCGCGAGGTGCAGACGGTGCTTCTCGAGGTTTCCGCCGGCTTCGGCGTAGCCATCCTGCCGGAATACGCCGTCCGGCATTACTGGAACGCCCGCAATCTGGTCCTCGTGCCGCTGCTGCGCGAGGACGGCGCCAGCGAACAGCTGGATTTCGAGGTCTGCTGGCGGCAGGACAACAATAATCCGGCCATCGAGAGCCTGATCCAGTGGATGCAGGCGCATGAGTATACCGAATAAGCCCGCTTTTTCCGGTTTTCTCCTTGCACAAAATCTTCGCATTTTCAAAGATTTTATGCGTTTATCCGCAAATTATCTTGTTGTCTGCGCCGGAGCGTGATAAAATGACTGTGTATATCAGTTTACAGATACCCGAGCAAAACAGCAGTGCCCCAACGGCAGTTTGCTGCAAGAAATTGAGGAATACACAACAGTCAAGGGGGACTGTTTGATGAACAAAAACGAACAACCGGATAAGGATGCGTTACAGCGCATCCTTGCGGCAGTGGACGAAGTCATGCAGAACACCGCGCTGCTGGACAACATCCGCAGTGAGGAGGAGCTCCGGCAGGTGATGCCCACGCTGCTGGCTTCGCTGGGCCGCTACGCACAGGCTGACCGCTCCTGCATCCTTGAGCGGACGGCCGGCTCAACCGATGTGCTGCACATGACACATTGCTGGTGCGCCGACGGCGTTTCGCCCGCCGGCAGTGCGATGCAGAACCTGCCGCTCTCCGCTGTGCCGAACTGGTTTGCGGCTTTGAACCGCGACGGTGCGGTCGTATCGTATGACTGTGCGGGCGACTGCGGCAAATGGCCCGAGGAACACGCGCTGTTTGCCGGTTCGGGCGTGCAGTCCGTCATTATCATCCCGCTGCTGTCCGACGGCATGGTGACGGGCTGCATCGTGCTGGACAATCCCGCACAGAGCCGCATCGAGCTTGCCGTAAAGCTGCTCAAAGGCATCAGCGCCCGTATCGGCGGACTGAAGGACAACCTGCACATGATGAAAAAGCTGGAGGCCAGCCTCCACGCGCTCAGCAGAGAAAAGACCATGCTCGATGCCCTCAGCGTGGACTATTCCTCGGTATATTACTGCGATCTGATCAACGATACCTTTGTCCCTATCCACTGCGCGGAGTACAACAACGCCATCGCCGCTGTCAAAGAGATGGCCGACCGGAGCGGCTCGTATTCCGCCTGCATCCGTTACTACTACGACCATTTCGTCATCCCGGAGTCCGCGCCGGACTTTCTCGAAAAGCTGAGCGCCGAACACCTGAAATCCCATCTGGCCTGCCGCCGCCGCTTCGCCTACAAATACCGCGTGCACCCGAACAAGGCCGGGCAGCAGTATTTCGAGGTGCAGGTCGTCCGGCTGACGGATGAGGACGGCTTCAAGGCCGTCATGGGCTACCGCTATATCGACGACCTTGTCGCAAAGCAGGAGGAGCAGCAGACCGCGCTGGAGAATGCACTCGCGGATGCGACCCTCAACAGCGAGATCATCGGCACGATCAGCAAGCTGTACTGGCTCATCTACCGCATCGATCTGCATGATAAGACCTATGAGGAGATCTCCGCCGCACAGGAAACGCACAAGCTGACCGGCCGAAAGGGCTATATCGCGAATATCCTCGAGGAGCTGTGCGACAAGATCGTGTGCGCTGAGCACGAGCACAGGATGCGCGAGTTCTGTGACCTCACCACGCTGCCCGCACGCCTGCGCGACAGCGAGAGCATCTCCATCGAGTACCGCACCAAGGCGGGCTCGTGGAATCTGGCGCGCATCATCGCCAAAAAGCGCGAAGCAGACGGCACGGTGTCCAGCGCCCTGTACGTTGTGCGGCGCATGGACAAAGAAAAGCGCAAAGAGATCGAATACAAGCAGCAGCTCATGCAGGCCGCCGAGGAGGCACGCCGCGCCAACATGGCAAAAACGGATTTTCTGCGGCGCATGAGCCACGACATCCGCACACCCATCAACGGCATTCAGGGCATGATAACCATTGCCGAGCACTTCCCGAACGACCTGCAAAAGCAGACGGAATGCCGCGAAAAGGTCAAGGAGGCTTCGGGCTTCCTGCTCGATCTGGTCAACAGCATCCTTGATATGAACAAGCTGGAATCCGGTGCTGTCGTGCTCGAGCACAAGCCGTTTGACCTGCTCGACACCCTGCAGGAGATCAATTCCATCGCGCAGATGAACGCCGGGCTCAAGGGTCTGTCCGTGTCCAGCGACTACGGCAGGATCAAGCACCGCCATCTGCTCGGCAGTCCGCTGCATCTCAAGCAGATCTTGCAGAATATCGACGGAAATGCGGTAAAATACAACCGCGAGGGCGGTTCCATCGCCTTTTCGACAACCGAGATCGCCTGTGCAAACGGCATAGCCACTTATCAGTTCGTCTGCCGCGACACCGGCCGCGGCATGAGCCCGGACTTCCTCACGCACGCCTTTGAGCCGTTCGCGCAGGAGGACGCCAGCGCGCGCACGGCATACATGGGCACCGGTCTGGGTCTGCCCATCGCCAAGCAGCTGGCCGAAATGATGGGCGGCACGATTCAGGTCGAGAGCGAGCTGAACGTCGGCACAACGTTCACCACGACCATTCCGTTCGAGATCGACACCGCCTGTGAGAGCAGCGGCAGCTGTGCCGACACGATTCCCGCGGGCACGGTGGCCGGTGCAAGGGTGCTGCTGGTCGAGGACAACGCGCTCAATCTCGAGATCGCGCAGTTTTTGCTCGAAAACGAGGGCATGGAGGTCACGACCGCGCTCAACGGTCAGGAGGCGGTCGAGCTGTTCGCAGCCTCCGAGGAAAACCGCTTCGACCTCATCCTGATGGATGTGATGATGCCCGTCATGGACGGCCTGACGGCGACCCGCACCATCCGCGCGATGGACAGAGCGGATGCCCGGCGCATCCCCATCTTCGCGATGACGGCGAACGCCTTTGCCGATGACATCGCGGAGAGCCGCCGCGCCGGCATGAACGAGCATCTGTCCAAGCCGCTGAATGCGGCGGTCATGCTGCACACCATCCGGCGCTATATCGCACGTTGAGCAGGCGTTCCTGCACTGCGCTGTGCGGCTTCGGTGTACCGCCGCGCGGCCGCGCGGAATCAACAGGCATCTGCGGCGTATAGCAGCAGATAGAATGAACCAAAAACATCCCGCAGACGATACTGTCTGCGGGATATTTCAGGCTGTCGCGAAACTACAGTTTCGCCGACAAGAGGAACGGACCGTAGGCCGTTCCAAAGTCGTCCAAAAGTTCCCATACGGAAACTTTTTCCCTCTTAAGGTATAAAAAACGAGATACACGCTCCCGTTTTTTATGAATTTGCAAAGCAAATTCTATTTAACGCGCGCTGCCGCGCGATATGATAAAATTGGTTCAATACCGACTTTTTTGACAAACTGACATCCCGCAGACGATACCGTCTGCGGGATGTTTATTTACGCGGCAGGCTTTACTCGTCCGCCAGCTTTGCCACACGGACAAATTCATCCATTTCGCGAGTGCGCCACTTCTCCTTGTGGCAGAAAATCTGCCGATAGAGCGAGATATAGCAGTCCTCGACCGACAGCCGCACGAGCCGTCCCTGCTTTACGCTGTCCTCGACCGCATACCACGGCAGGAACGACACGCCGCGGTCGATCTCGAGCATCCGGATGAGCAGCGACGTATCGCCGCACTCGAGCGACGGCGTGAGGATGGTGCGCCGCGCGGCCATGCGGCGGTTGAGCACGCGGCGGTAGTTATCCTGCTCGGTGAGGAAGAACGGCTGCGCCAGCAGCTCCTCGATGGTCAGCTCATGGCCGCCCAGCGCATCGCCCAGCGAGGCCGAAGCCACGAACACGATCTCCTCGCGCTGCTCCATCAGCTTGTGCCAGTTGTTGCTGTACAGCGGCTCGTCCAGCACATAGATCATATCGAGTTCTCCGCGCTCCATGTGCTCGATGAGCTCCTCCGGCTCACCCACCGTGATGCGGATGGACACCTTCGGATTGAATTTGCGGTACAGATGCAGCACAGCGGGCAGCTTGAGGCACGCCAGCGACTCGATCGTGCCGATATGCAGCGAACCGTGCAGCTCCGCTGTGGCCGTCACCGACATCCGCGCCTGATTGACCTGACTCATCACCTCGCAGGCGTGGCTGAAAAACCGCTCGCCGGTGTCGGTCAGCGCGATGCGCTTGCCCATGCGGTCGAACAGGCGCGTGTCCAGCTCTTCCTCCAGCTGGCGTATCTGCACCGTTACCGCCGACTGCGAATAGCCGAGGCTTTCCGCCGCGCGCGAAAAACTCTTGAACTGTGCAACGCGGATAAATGTTGCAAGCTGCCGCAGCTCCATAGATTCTCCTCTTTTCTCGTTATGATGAATTTTAATCAAAATGATAAAATATATGAATTTGACTTAATCTACTAAACAGAATATACTAAATCTGCAAAGAGGTCAAGAAAGAATTTGGAAGTTCGCCACAGAAGTCCCTTTTATCTTTTATGTACAAAAACCGCATCCCATTTTACAGCATTTTGCCGGAAAGGAGCGGTTCTTTTTGTGCCCGAAAAAGCTGCGGCAGATTTCCGGGGAGGAAAAGAAAAATGGAAGAAAAGAAAAAGTTCAAGCTCGGGCTGCTGCCCAAACTCATCATCGCTATCATCGTCGGCATCCTGTTCGGCCAGTTCCTGCCGGAGGGCTTCTGCCGCTTTGTGGTAACACTCTCGTCGTTCTTCAGCCAGTTCCTGTCGTTCATCATCCCGCTGATGATCCTCGCATACGTTACCATGGGCATCGCGAACCTCAAGAGCGGCGCGGGCAAGCTGCTGCTCATCACGGTGGCACTCGCCTACTGCTCGACCCTTATCGCAGGCTCAGCCTCGTTCTTCGTGTCCGACACCCTGTTCCCGCACTTTATGAGCGCGGATGCGCTCGACAAGATCGCCGCTACCGCCGGCAACTCGCTCGAGCCGTATTTCAGCCTTGAGATCCCGGCGCTGATGAACACGCTGTCCGCTGTCGTGCTGGCGTTCGTGCTCGGCCTGTGTATGTCCAGCCTGCGCGGCAGAACGATCGGCGACACGCTCTACAACGGCGTTTCCGACTTCTCCGGCATCATCGACTGCGTACTGCACAACGTTATCATCCCGCTGCTGCCGCTCTACATCTGCGGCACGTTCACCGACATGACCAAGTCCGGCAAGACGTTTGCCATCCTCGGCATCCTGTGGAAGGTGTTCATCGTCGTTATCCTCATGCACCTGATCTGCATCTGCATCCAGTTCGTTATCGCGGGCTTTATCAGCCACAAGAACCCGCTCACGCTCATCCGCAACCAGATCCCGGGCTACGCGACCGCGCTCGGCACGCAGTCCTCTGCGGCTACCATCCCGGTAAACCTCCAGTGCGCGGAGAAAGACGGCGTTTCCGCTGAGATCCGCAACTTCACCGTTCCGCTGTGCGCGAACATCCACATGGCAGGCTCGATGATCACCATCACCGCCTGTGCGACTGCCGTCTGCCTGATGAACCAGCTGCCCATCTCCATCGGCACCGTTATCCCGTTCATCATGACCCTCGGCATTGCTATGGTCGCTTCTCCCGGTGCGCCGGGCGGCTCCATCATGACTGCCCTGCCGTTCCTGCACATGATCTTCGGCACCGAGGCCGGCGACCCGAGCGGCCCGATCTGCGCCATCATGGTCGCACTGTACATCACGCAGGACTCGTTCGGCACCGCCTGCAACGTTTCCGGCGACAACGCCATCGGCGTGATCGTAGAAACCATCTACCGCAGATTTATCTGCAAGTCTTCCGCGCAGTAAGGAGAATCCCTTATGTCCTTTATCAGTGTTTTTGATGTGCTGGGCCCGAATATGATCGGCCCGTCCAGCTCGCATACCGCCGGCGCCGCCGTTATCGCGTATCTGGCGCACAAGATGATCGCGCCGCCGCTCAAAAAGGTGGATTTCACCCTGTACGGCTCGTTCGCCAAGACCTACCACGGTCACGGCACCGACCGTGCTCTGCTTGGCGGCATCATGGGCTTCTCGACCGACGACACCCGCATCCGCAACTCGTTTTCCATCGCGACCGAGCGCGGCCTGTCCTACTCGTTCACGCCCTGTGAAACCGAAACCGATGTCCACCCGAACACGGTGGACATCCGCATGGAGAACGCCGCCGGTCAGGTGATGACCATTCGCGGCGAGTCGCTCGGCGGCGGCAAATGCCGTATCGCGCGCATCAACGGCGTGGAAGTGGACTTCACCGGCGAATACAGCACGGTCATTGTCGTGCAGCAGGACAAGCCGGGCGTTGTGGCGCACATCACCAAGGTCCTGAGCGACAAGGGTGTCAATATTGCATTCATGCGCCTGTTCCGCGAGTCCAAGGGCAACACCGCCTACACCATCGTCGAGTCGGACGGCCATTTTCCCGAGGGCATTGCGGAACCGCTGCGCGATAACCCCAACGTCCACAACGTTATGATCATCGAACCGTAAGGAGGAGGGACAGTCATGGATTTCAAAAATGCATCCGAGCTGCTCGCGCTCTGTGCACAGCAGCAACTCCCCATCTCCGAGATCATGCGCCGCCGCGAATGCAGACTGGGCGAAACCACCCGCGATGAGGTCATGCACCGCATGGCGCACGCGCTGGAGATCATGCGCTCTTCCGCGCTGACGCCGCTCAAAACGCCGGTCAAGTCCATGGGCGGGCTGATCGGCGGCGAGGCGAAAAAGCTGGCGCAGCACGCGGCCAAGGGCCGCTCCATCTGCGGCGATGTGCTGCACAAGGCGGCACAGTACGCGATGGCCGTCCTCGAGGTCAACGCCTCGATGGGCCTTATCGTGGCCGCGCCGACCGCAGGCAGCGCCGGTGTCCTGCCGGGTATGCTGTTCGCGCTTCAGGACTGCTACAATATTTCGGACGAGCGCCTCATCGATGCGCTGTTCAACGCCGGTGCGGTCGGCTACCTCGCGATGCGTAACGCAACGGTCGCCGGTGCGGTCGGCGGCTGTCAGGCCGAGGTCGGCATTGCCTCCGCGATGGCGGCCAGCGCCGCTGTCGAGCTGATGGGCGGCACGCCCGCGCAGTGCCTCGATGCGGCCTCCACCGTGCTGATGAATATGCTCGGTCTGGTCTGCGACCCGGTCGGCGGTCTGGTCGAGTATCCGTGCCAGAACCGCAATGCGGCGGGCGTGGCAAACGCGCTCGTGGCCGCCGAGCTGGCCCTTGCGGGTATCCATCAGTTCATCCCGTTCGACGAAATGCTGGACACCATGTATGCGGTCGGCCGCCGCATCCCCATCGAGCTGCGCGAAACCGCCCTCGGCGGCTGCGCGACGACACCGTCCGCGTGCGCGCAGTGCGGGCTGTGCTCGTAAAAACGACCTTATCTGATACACTTTATAGAGCAAAAGGACATTCCCACTTCTACTCCTCGGGAATGTCCTTTTGTGTTTTACTCCGGCAGGGATGCACAGGAATTATCCCCAGCCTGTTGATAACTTCTGTGGATTGCTCCGCAGGGCATGAAAAACGCGCAGCTTACGCTGCGCGTTTCAGGCTGTCGCGAAACTACAGTTTCGCCGACAAGCAGGAACGGACCGTGGGCCGTTCCAAAGTCGTCCGAAAGTTCCTGTATAGAAACTTTCTCCCTCTCAGGGTATAAAAACCGGCGCTATCCTTGCGCGGCTTCTCGGCCGCGCTGCGCTGGTACACGCCCTGCCTTTTTATGAATTTGCACGGCAAATTCTATTTCATGCGCGCTGCCGCGCGATATGATGAAATTGGTTCAATACCGACTTTTTTGACAAACTGAGAAAAGCACAGCCGAAGCTGTGCTTTTCCGTGTCTGCCATTTACTTTCCCATCTCGCAGAATCGCATGAGGATTGCGGCGACTTCTGCGCGGGTCGCGTTGTTCTTCGGGTTCAGCTTGCCGTCCGAGCCGTTGACGATGTTGTTTTTGGCCGCCCACTGCATCGCGTTGACCGCGTATGCGCCGACGCTCGAAGCATCGGCAAAACCGTCCAGCTTGCCGTCCGCCGCCGGAGAACCGGTGCAGCGGTACAGCATGGTGACGAGCTGCTCACGGGTGATGTTCGCAGTCGGCTTGGTGCCGTCGGAAACGCCGTTTGCCTTGGCCCAGTCCATGCCTGCCTGATACCACGGCGTGCTGCCGGTGGTGTTCTCGCCCGCATGGCGTGCGAGAACCGTCATCAGCATTCCGCGGGTGGTCGCTGCTTTCGGCGAGAACGTATTCGCGCTCGTGCCGCTCATCAGGCCCTTGTTATAGGCATACTTGACTGCCTCGGCGTACCATGCGCCGTCCGCAACGTCCGCGAACACCTTGTTCTCTGCGGCGGCGGACATCTTCGCAGTGGATTTCCCCTCTGCCACCGGGATAACGGCGGACAGCGCGCTGTTCTGGAGCGTGATGCCGTAATTCTCGGTGTACTCGGCCATGCCCGGCTCATAGGTGTAGATAACCAGCGCCAGCTTGTGGCCTGCCTTTACGGTGTAGTAGTTCGGCTGGAGATATACGGTGTAGTTGTGATACTCGCCGTCCTTGAGCTCGATCTTCTTAGCCGCGGAGGCGGAAGCAAAGCCTGCATCCGGGTTGGCAAGGTCGATCCAGCCGCGTGCAATGATCTTATACTTGGACTCGACCTGCTTGAGGTTGATAACGGCGTAATCCTCTGCGCCGCTGCCCGTCCAGTTCATCTCGCCGGTCTTTTCCTCGGTGATGCGGGTGGTATAGCTCGGGAATGCGGTGTCGGATACATCGACCAGCATCGCGCTCATCATCAGCGCATCGCGGCTGCCGGTGTCCGCATCGAGCAGCTCGGCCTGAGAAGCCTTGTTCGCCGTGCTGCGGTTCGCCGGGTTCATGATCTCCTCGTGGTCCGCGCCGCGCGGAGCGTCAGCGGTGCCCGTGCTCTCCACTGCCTGCTGACCCAGATGCTGGATCGGTGCAGCGGTGATGTTCACCTTGACCGTGCCCTTGATAACGGTATCCTTTGCGACTGCACTGGTGTACATCGCGCTCGCGGAGGTGGAACCGCCGGTGAACGCAGCCTGCCAGTCATCCATACCGGTCATGTCGCTGCTGATGGTGGTCGTGCCGGAGGCCGTGTTCGTCAGGGTCAGCGTATTTTTATACGCCTCGGCGGCATCCGAAGTCGGCCAGCTCTTCAGCGTGGTCCAGCTGCCGTCCGTGTTGTTCTGCACGGTGACAGCGGCCATGTTCTCTGCGCCGTTGTTCTGGCCGTACAGATAGTGGCTGAACCAACGGTTCAGGATGCTGTTGTACGATACGCCGTCGATCAGCAGAGAAGTCTTGTGCGAGTCGTAATCCGGGGTGATATGTGCGCTCTGGTGCAGCAGCAGCTTGACATTCTGGCCTGCATCCTTGAATGCATCGTACATCAGCTGGAACTGCTTGGTGCGTACATTGTCATCGTTCAGGCCGTGAACAATGAGCGCCGGGCAGCTGAAATGATTGTAGCGCGTGGTGGACGAAGTGCCTTCCTTGCCGGTATTGCCCGCCGTGTAATCGCGGGTCGCCCAGTGCGCGCCGTAGTCGCCGTTCAGCGCCATCTGGTCGTTGTAGATGCGGTTGAGGTACTTCTGGTACACGCTCTTCATGCTGTTCCAGTCGTCCTCGTCGATATAACGGCCGTTGCAGTAGAAGCCGAGGTCGTCCGAGTACGCCGGGTTCGTATCGGTGGAGATGCCCTGCGAATTGGTGTACTCATACCAGCTTGCGATGCCTGCGACCGGAACGATGGTTTCCAGGCCCTTGACACCGGTGGAAGCGACTGCGAAATCGGTCGTGCCGCCGTAGGAACGGCCGGTCATGGCAACCTTGCCGTTCGACCAGTCCGCCTTGATCTCGATGCTGCCGGTCTTGTCGGTGTAGGCCGCGCGGTCGCCGGTCAGCCACTCGATCACGCACTTGAACGCATCGGTTTCCACATCCGCGCCGCAGGTTTCGAGGCCCTCAGAGCCCAGTGTGCCCAGTCCGCCGACCTCAACGGCTGCGTAGCCGCGCACGAGGAAATAGTCGTACCAGTCGAGGTCCTCATAGTCGTAGAAGTAGTCCTTGTTCTCCATGTCGCTCTCATACGGGCTGACATAGTACCATTCGTCGGCAGTGGCATTCTTGGCCGCATCCATCGTGGTGGCCGTGCCCTTTGCGGTGCGGGCTGCCGGCTGCTTGTACAGATCGTTCAGATCGTAGCCCAGATCGCCGTCCTTGTAGGTGAAATCACGGGCCTCGCCGTTATCCGTGCAGCCGGTGATGTACGGACGGGCATCGTAGACAGTCGCGGCCTGATATTTGCCCTCTGCCGCAGCACGGGGAAGCTGCACCAGTGCCTTTACCAGATCGAGCTTGCCATCGTTATCGGTATCGTAGTTGGTTTCAACGTAAACCGAATAGCGAATGATGTCGCTCGTGTCGTTGCTGTAACCCTTGTCCGTGGGTACGCCGCTCGTGTACGGATAGATCGGCTGTGCCTCACCGTTGACGAACAGCGGCGTGCCATTCTCGATCGCGGTCTTCAGGCCGATCTCGTCCGCCTTGGCCTGCATGGCGGCCTTTGCATCCGCCGTGCAGACGGCATCCGCTTTGAAATCGTCACCGGCGATGGTGAGCGACTGCGCCATCGCAATGTAGTCGCTGTCACCGTTCGGGAACTGCTTTTCTTGTATTCCTGCCTCCAGCAGGATGCTCTTGACCGCATCCAGCTGCGTTTCTGCCGCGGTGCTGTCCACAGCGCCCGCCTGACAGGTGAACGACAGGATCATCGAAAGCACCAGCGCAAGGCTGGCCACTCTCTTTCTCATGTGTACTCCCTCTTTCGTGGTAAATATAGGTTTTTCGCACCTGTCTTTCCCCATTTTCGGATGCATACTTCTGCGTTCATCCGAATTTTCATACAGATACCTATTTAATATAGTGGTTTGGCGTGGGAAAGTCAAGGGCTGACGGCTCATCTTTTCGCTTCAAGAAAAAGATAAGCTGAACAACCGGCCGCCGGTGATGTCCTTGTCAGCGGCCCACTTGACTGCATCATAGAAGTAATCGTTTGCGGTCACATCGTCGAACGGAGAGGTTTCCGGCTTGGTTTCCTCGATCTTGCTGAACAACGGCATAACCGTTATCTTGCTCGACGGCATGGTGAACGTATACTTGCCGTTGCCGCCGCTGACAGTGATGCTCTTGCCGTTCTTGTCGGTCGCGGTGACAGAATTTTCATCCGCCGGAAAGTGCAGTTCCAGCGAGCCGCGCCAGAGAGCAGCAGCAGCCATCCTTACGCGGCGCACACCTGCCGTTTCCGCATCCGCCCTTGAAAATCCTCCAGATTTAGCCTATAATACTGACAACGCAGCAGGTGAAAGGGCGTGAGCAGCATGACCTCGGACGAACAGCTTTACAGACAGTATCTCAGCGGCGACGATGCCGGGCTCGAGGCGCTCATGCGCCGGTACGGCGACCCGCTGACCTTATATATCAACGGCTATCTGCACGATGTCCACGAGGCCGAGGATCTGATGCTCGAGGTTTTTTCCTATCTGTTCGCGAAAAAACCCCGTATCCGGGAGGGCGGCTTCAAGGCGTATCTGTACAAGGCGGCGCGGCACATGGCGCTGCGGCACAAGAGCCGGCGGCGGCAGCTGTTCAGCCTCGACGACCTGACCCACGAGCCGGACGGCCGGGCGCTGGCCGACGAGGTCGTCCACACACGGGAGCGCGACCGGATTCTGCACTGCTGCATGGAGGAGCTCAACCCGGATTACCGGGAGGCGCTGTATCTGACCTATTTCGAGGGCATGAGCTACGCGCAGGCCGCCGAAGTCATGGGCAAAAGCGTGAAACAGATCACCAACATGGTGTATCGCGGAAAAGAACGTCTGCGCGGATTACTGGAACGGGAGGGAATCGCCAATGCGGAGCCATGAAGAACGGATCGCCGAGGTAAAGCGGCGCATCGCAGAGAAAGAACGCCAGCAACAGCGGCGGCGCGGCAGCATCGCGGCGGTGTCCGGCATTGCGGCGTGCCTTGCCGTCATTATCGGCGCGGCGCTCGCGATGCCCGGCATCATCGAGCAGGCCCGGCCGGATACCTCCGGCGGCTATGTCACGGCCGCGACCATGCTGGCCGGCAGCAGCGCGCTCGGCTATATCGTGATCGGCCTGCTGGCCTTTGTGCTCGGCGTGTGCGTCACCATCCTGTGCTTCCGCATCCGTCTGCTGCACCGCGAAGAACACACGGAGGAGGACTCGCATGGAACTCGTCAGTAATCTGCTGCAATTTGCTGTCACGCTGATCGGGTTCTGTCTGAACGGCCTCCGCTATCTCCGCCGCCGCACACAGCCGCGCTTTCTGCTGACCTGTTTTTACGGCTGTTTTGCGCTCGGTTCGCTCTACTGGACACTGTATCTCGCCCTGTTCGACACCACGCCGCAGGTTTTCTACGTTTCCGAGTTCGGATGGGTCGCAAGCGTGGTCTTTCTCTATCTGCTGCAATACACCCTCGCCTCCGCTGAGGAACGCCGCTTTCCCTGCCGCAAAGCGTGGCTCTCTCTGCTGGTCGGCGTGCCGCTGTGTGTCTTTTACTGCACGCACGGCGATATTCTCTCCAACCTGTTCTGGTGCGGCATGATGATGCTGGTTTCGTACCGCGCCATCCGCGGCTTTGCTTTCGCCTGTGTGCAGACCGGCGAGGCGCGAAACCGACGGTATTTCCATCTCGCGGTGCTGTGCTACGCCGCAGCGGAATACGCCCTGTGGACTGCCGGATGCTTCTGGCCGGGCGATTCCGTCACGAGCCCGTACTGCTGGTGCGACCTGCTGCTGACGGGCTGTTTGTTCGGGCTGCTGCCTGCAACGGAAAAGGCGGTGCAGGCATGACGTACATCGAGAACGTATTCCTCTGCATGGCCGCGCCTCTGCTCATCGCCGCGCTGTGCATGGGCAGACGGCAGACGAAATTCTTTCTGTTCTGCCTTGCAGGCATGGGCGCCTGCCTGCTTTCCGCCTACATCAACACGTTTTTCGCCGCGCTCTACGGCGCGGACACCTTTTCCGCCACGGTCGAGATCGCGCCGGTGGTCGAAGAGGTGATGAAGCTGCTCCCGCTGTTCTTCTACCTGCTCGTGTTCGAGCCCAAGGCCGGGCAGATCAAGCTGGCCGCCGTTATCACCGCGCTGTCGTTCGCAACGTTTGAGAACATCTGTTACCTGATCCAGAACGGCGCCGGACACTTTTCGTTCATTTTCTTCCGGGGCATCGGCACGGGCGCGATGCACGTTATCTGCGGCGCCATCATCGGCGGCGGGCTGGCGTATGTCTGGCAGCGCACCTGGCTGAAGATCGCCGGGACCTGCGGCCTGCTGGGCGCGGCCATCACCTTTCACGCGATCTACAATCTGCTCATCGCCTGCGGCGGTGCGGTGCAGTACGCCGCCTACCTCCTGCCGGTGCTCATCCTGACGATCGGCAAGCTGGCCGCCCGGCGGCTGTCACAATAGCATAGCGGCGTTACAGAAGCTGCCCTTTGGGCAGCTTCTCAGTTTGCCGAAAAAGTCTGTACTGAACCAGCTCTATACTATCGCGCGGCAGCGCGCGTTAAATAGAATTTGCTTTGCAAATTCATAAAAAGGCAGGGCGTGTACCTGCCTTTTTATACCCTGAGAGGGAGAAAGTTTCTATACAGGAACTTTCGGACGACTTTGGAACGGCCTACGGTCCGTTCCTGCTTGTCGGCGAAACTGTAGTTTCGCGACAGCCTGAGAAGCTGCCCTTTGGGCAGCTTCTTTTATTTTGCAGATTTTTTCGATTGCAGGTGAGAGTTTTTCCGATTTTTTGTACCTGAGTAAGTGAAAGGCTTTTGCTCAGCATTCCGGAAAGGAGGCTCGGAGATGTACGATACCGGTAAGCGTGTCGAGCTGGTGAAAAAGCGCATCGCGAAACACCGCCGCCGCTGGCTGCGGCGCAGCATCTGCCGCCTGTCCGTGCTGTGCATCCTGCTGTCAGCGGCCCTTACGGGCGTGAGCACGCTGCTGCCGACACACCCGCTCGAGGCGGCGGGACTGTACGGCGCGCTCCTGCTGCACGAGGATGCGGGCGGCTATGTGGCCGTGGGCGTGGCGGCATTCACCCTTGCCGTGGTGCTGACCGTTCTCTGTATGCGGCTGCACGAGCGCGGCAAACAAAAACACGAACAAAAGGAGGAGAACTCACCATGAAAAAGATCCTGTCCATGCTTTTGGTGCTCTGTCTGCTCGTTGGTGCGGTCCCGCCGCAGGCGCTCGCCTATGCGGGCGATATGTGGCCGCCGAACGCCGCAGAGCCGCAAACGCTCACTCTGAGTGACGGCACGCTCGTTCTGCAAAACGATTATATCCGCGCCGAGCTGCATCATTCACTCTATTCCGCCTATCTTTCGACCATTCCGACCATACTGGCGGATCCCAACGGCACTTCTGATGCACAGTGGCCGTACTGTGAGCTCATCACCTACGATCAGGGTGCGGAAACGCCGCATTACGTCAATATCGCGCCGAAAAACGTTTCGTTCACCGACCGGACACCGCACGGCGCAGCAAAGGCCATCAAGGTCGTATATGCTCTGACCTGCTGGCCGGAGGGCAAAGGCATCCCCCAGAACACCAAGCTCACCGGCACGATCACGGTCTACCACGAGCTCGTGCGGCTGGGCACAGATGCCAAAACATGGGGTGTTCTCACCTCGGTCGGCGTGGTCTGCATTGACCGCAAAAGCTTCCCCGCAAGCTTCGACACCGATATTGCGTTCCGCTGGGGATATACGCTCAGCGCCTTTACCTCGATGGGCCATGCCTCCGCTGCGGGCACGCCGGGCGGCCCGGCCATCAAGCTCAATCGCATCACCGTGCCCGATCAGGGCGAAACCACGACCGAAACCACGGTTGTCACCTCGGCTGTGCAGAATATGAACACCGAGCACTATCTCAAGGGCTACGCGCAGGCCGGTGTCCTTGCGGGCCGTATGTACATCACCGAGGCGTATGTGGATGCCTATCCGTGGGCCAATCCGTTCGTCGGCCTGTCGGGCTACGGCGAAATGGCCTCGGATACCGCCAGCATCCGCACCGACCTGCCGCACATGGTCAGCGTTACGCCGAACAGCATCCCGTACAGCAGCCGCGTGTCGTGCGGCGGCTATATCGGCTTCCACTTCAGCGACAGCGAATACCTATCGACCGACACCCAATCGTTTCTCTGGGGCTTCCGCGATCTGCGAAAGGTGAATGCCGAATCCGTCCCGTCCCTGCCGGACAAGGTGGATTCCTCCTTTGCCGCTCAGCGCCTTGCGGCGTTCGCCAGCGGTGACGGCGTGACGGTTGAATACGTTGCGGACGATGCCGCGCTCGAGGCTCTGAAAAAGCAGTACGGCACTGCTCCGGCCGCCGTCATCAGCGGCAGCTGCGAGAGTGTCAACGGCTCGTCTTTCGAGTTTACCGGCGGCGCGGCGCTGCTCTCTCCGTCCGTGACGGCCACATGGGGCAGCGGCGGCAGCCTCGTCATTCGCCGCGACGGCACAGTCGTGCAGCACGGTGTCAGCCTGAACGCGCCGACCTTCAAGTTCTACCAGCCGAAGAGCGGCGCGGAGGACAGCCTGACGATTTCGCTCACCAAGGACGGCTTTGCGTTCGGCATCGCCCCGGCGGAGAACGAGGCCGTGATCTATATCGATATTCCCTATGCCTCGGCCAAGCTGGAGAAAGTCGCCGCCGATGCGGACGGAAACCTCGTTTTTTCCGGCGACATCGGGTTCCAGACCCTTTTTGACGGCGCCGAGTTCTCGCTCGAAAAGCTGGGCTACGGCTTGCAGGAAAAGACCGTGAACGGCAAAAAGACCTATGAATTCAAGGTCAACGGCGTACACGCCACCGGCAGCTTCGACACTGCCGCTATGCTGGGACTCGAGCTCGCCTCTGTCGAGGGCGAGGTCAACACCTTCAAGGGCGAGGAGCGCTATGCATTCAGCCTTGAGCTGAACGCCTTTGACCTGTTCGAAACCGAGGCCGAGCTGGCGCTCACGCGCAGCAAAAAGGACGGCAGCCTGATTCCGGACAATCTGTGGTTCTACGTCAAGGCAAGCCCCGGCATCGTGCTCATCCCGCCGGTGCCCATCGGTCAGCTGAACGGCGGCGGCGCGGGCTTCAAGAACCTCGCCGCGACCGTAAACGGCGATTATTTCGCCATTCCGCCGCTCAAGCTGCGCGGCGCACTGACCGGCACTTACCTGCATCTTGTTGAGGGCACGGGCAACGTCGTGATCGGCCCGAGCGAGATTTCGCTCACGGCCACCGATGTCGGGATTGTCGGTGCGGGCGATGCGACCAAGATCATCGACCGCTTCGGCTATGCCCTCCGGCTGGACGGACAGGAGCGCACTTACAAGGGAAAAACCTACACGGGCATCTACTTTTCCGGCTCTGAGCAGCTCAGTCTGAGCCTGCCGAACAAGGCCATCGATATGCTCGTGATCGATTCCTCGATCGAAATGGGTGCATTCGGCGGTGTCAACGACAGTAAGGACACCCTGTATCTCGGCATCGGCGCGAACGGCAAGGTGATCGGCACGGTGCAGATCCCGAACAGTGCTCCCATATTCAAGGGCTTGAAGCTGGGCAGAAATGAGATCCAGCTCATCATCGGCGGACAGACCACCATTCCCATCCGCGGTGTTTCCGTCAGCGAGGGCATGAAGCAGGCTTTCCAAAACGCCGATGTGTATCTCGGCGCGATGACGCAGGTAAACGGCTGGATATCCGCCGCCCGCGCATGGGTGGTCGTGCCGAATGTCATCAATACCAAATTCCGCTACGGCGAGGGCTGGGGTATCGAAGTCAATCTGCGCCACAAGTTCGGTGATTGGGACTGGGAGGCGCACGGCGTTACGCCCGTGGTGCAGAGCAGCGCTGTTCTGCTCGAGGCGGACGATACGGAAAATCTCAGCACATCCAGCCCGCAGCGCATCACCGTGAACGCCGATGCGGAAGAAACGCCGTATATCCTGCTGGCATTTAACAAGGATGTTTCCGAGGAGGAGATTCGAAACGCTTTGCAGGTCGAACAAGGCGCACTCTCCATCAACTGGGTGGGCGAGGACGGCCAGATCGACCCCAGCGCCGACATCAACGCGACCACCGTTGTTCTGCCGAACGCAGAGCACACCGCCGAGAACCGTATCGCCATCCTCCGCATGAAGAACAGCGGCGAGTACACTGTCAGCGTGGGCGAGCTCGCCTTTACCCATCAGGAGGGCGGCGTTGCGCCGTTCGAGGAGCTCGACCTGTCGCAGAACGGCCATGCACTTTCCGGCAGCGTGAAATACCCGGTTTCCGGCACAAAGTACGTTCTGCGTACCTATCTGGGCACGGAGTCCGGCGAGGCGACCTACCTTGTGGACGAGCAGAGCTTTACCGGTGCCGATAGCATCACGGTTTCCATCCCCGATAGGGGCGCACTCCTGCCGACCGGCGATTACTATGTCACCTCGTTCCTGATGACCGAAAAGCAGGCCGACAGCAACGGCGACGGCAAGCTCGAGGACACACTCTTTGCCATCGACAACCATGAGTTCCCCCACACGGTATCCTATATCAACACCAATCAGCCGGAACAGCCCGCTTCGGTTTCGCTCGACTGCACCGGCAACGAAGTCATGCACGCTGCGTGGGCCAAGGTGGATGACGCGGACGGCTATGCCGTGCGTATCTATCAGCAGAACGGCAGTGACTGGGTCGATACCGGCTTCGGCTACGACCTCGATGAGAACACAGATTCCATCGACATGGCGCTGACCGTCGGCGGACAGGCCGAGAACGGCTCGGAAAACCTGTCTGCAAACCAGACGTACAAGATTGGCGTACAGGCCTACAAAACCGTGGAAAACGGCAAGTATTACAGCACGGAAACCCAGTCGAACGAAAAATATCTGCCGAAATACACACCGCTGAACCTCTCGCTTGCCGTCAACGGCATCGCCTGCACGGCAGACGAGAACGGCGTATACCATGCCGATGTGAACGGCACAGCGGATATGCTGACGGTCAGCAGTGACAAATCCGCCGAGTTCAAGGTCACGCGCATGGACACAAATGCCGAAATTCCGACTGCTGCTCCCGGAGAATTTACGCTCCCAGCGTTCGAGGGCAGCTTGATGTTCAAGATTGACGGAATTTCCGGTCTTGATGTCACCAGCGTGTTCCTGCTCGTCAACGCCGACCGGACACCGCCTGTCCTCACGCTCTCCGCGCCGGTGTTTTACGCCGACCAGACGACCGGACAGTACACCGTCACCGGCATCGCCGATGCGGGCAGTGAAATCCTGTACGGCGATCAGCAGAGCGTTTATGCGGGCAGTGACGGCACGTTTGCCGTTTCCGGTGCGCTGGAGAACGAACGGAGCATGGATGAGTCGTTCTACCTCTATGCACAGGACAGCGCGGGCAATGTTTCCGCGCCGCAGCTGGCGCTCATTTCGAGAGAAAACCGCCATTCTGTTACGGTAAACGGCAGTTATGCGGCAAATCCGGGTGCAGGAAGCTACTCTGCGGGCGAAACCGTCAAGCTCAGCGCCGGAACGCGCAGCGGCTGGCAGTTCAGCGGCTGGACCTCGGACAGCAGCCTTTCCTTTGCCGATGCCGCCGCAGCCGACACCACGTTCACCATGCCCGGCACGGATGTCACCGTCACGGCAAACTGGACCCCTTCGGGCGGTTCGGGCGGTTCCGGCGGCACGCCGACTTACCCGCCTGTGCTCGAACAGCCGACCGGCGGCACGATCAGCGTAATGCCCAAGGCGCCGCAGAGCGGCAGTGCTGTGACGATCACAGTCGAGCCCAAGGACGGTTACACGGTCAAAAACGTCACCGTGACGGACAAAACCGGCAAAATCGTGCCTGTCACCGACCTCGGCGGCGGCAAATACCGTTACACCCAGCCGGGCGGCACTGTCACCATCCGCGCCGAGCTGACATTCGGCTGTGACGGCGGCGCAGACTGTCTGATGCACGCTTTCGCTGACGTTGATCCGGCACTGTGGTACCACGACGGCATTCATTACTGTCTGGAAAACGGCCTGATGAACGGCATTTCGGCGGATACGTTCGCACCGAACGCGGCCATCACCCGCGGTATGCTCGTCACCATCCTGCACCGTCTGGAGGACGAGCCACAGGCCGCCGCTTCCGCGTTCACCGATGTTCCCTCCGGCGCATATTACGCCAAGGCGGTCGCGTGGGCGGCACAGCACGGCATTGTCACCGGTTATGATGCGGCACGTTTCGGCTCGAACGACCCGATCACGCGCGAACAGCTTGCGGTCATCCTGTACCGCTATGCACAGTACAAGCAGAGCGGCACGGATGCTGACACCGGCGCTGACCTCAGCGCCTACACCGATGCACAGACCATCAGCGGCTACGCCGTGGCCGCCGTCAAGTGGGCGTGCGGCACCGGCCTGATGAACGGTGTGGGCGGCTCCGTTATCGCGCCGCAGAGCGGTGCGACCCGCGCACAGACCGCGAAAATGCTGGAGCTGTTGGGCAAGCTCATGCAGAAATAACACAGCAAACAGAAACCCCGGGCAGGCCTCCCATAACGGGAGCGCCTGCCCGGGGTTTTATGCTGTTTTGCCGTTTACTTTGCTGCGTTCTCGCAGAAGTTCATGAGCAGCTGAGCTGCCTGTGCGCGGGTCGCGCCGAGCTTCGGAGTGAGGCGGCCGTTCGAGCCGTTCATCACGCCTGCGCCGCACGCCCACTGGATTGCAGGAATCGCGTAGGCGCTTATGCTCTGTGCATCGTTGTAGGAGAGAATGTTGGTGTCCTCGCCCACAGAAACGTCATACTTCTTGTACTGCGCGTAGCGGTACAGGATCGCCGCAAACTGCTCGCGCGTGATAGAATCGTTCGGGCCGAACTTGCCGTTGCCGTAGCCGGTAACGATGCCGTTCGCGCTGGCCCATGCGACTGCGTTCGCGTAGTACGCGCCGGAAGCAACATCGGTGAACGAAGCGGCCGCTGCGGTCGGCTCGTTCTCAAGGCGGTACAGCACGGTGACGATCATACCGCGGTTGGTTACGCCGTCCGGTGCAAACTTATTGCCGCCGACACCGTTCATCATGCCCTTGTCAACTGCGTACTTGACGGCATTTGCGTACCATGCAGTTGCCGCAACATCAGAGAAGCCGGTGGTCGGCTCAACAGCGGAATCGTCCTTAACGTACGAAACGCTGACCTTGACCGCAGAAGCCGGCATGGTGAAGGTGTAAACCGTGTCGCTCTTCCTGGTGGTCGAGATGGTCTTGCCGCTGCCGTCGGTGACAGTCAGCTTGTCCAGCTTGTAACCCTTGTCCGGGGACAGGGTGATGGTGATGGCCGCGCCCTTTTCTGCGGAGGACGGCGAAGCATTTACGCCGCCGTTGTTGACCGCCGAGGTCGTTACCTTGTAGGTCGTCTTGCCGGAGGAGGAGCCGCCGGAGGAGCCGGAGGAACGCTTGGAGAAATCAGGCGTTGCAGAAACCGTACCACCCTTAGCTGCCAGCTTAGTCAGCAGTTCATCGGTCAGAGTGGTGTAAACGCCGTCAACACCCTCAAACTTCCAGCCGTTGAATACATAACCGCTCTCTGCCGCAGTGGTCGGCAGTGCATCGTTTACGTTGGACGGGCCGTAGGATTTAGCAGAACCAATATTGCTGCCGTCCTTGTCCGTGAACTGAATGGTCGTGCTGCGCGCATCGCTCAGAACGGTAAAGGTGCTGAAACCCTTGTCGTTGATGAACGTAATCGTGTTGTCAGCAGTATTGCAGGTCACATCGTGGTAACCTACCAGCTTGCCGTTCTTTTCGTGCTTGACTTTCAGATTTGCCGTTACAAAACCAGTCGGAAGCGGAATTGTCACTTCAACCGGATAGCCAGCCTGAACATCCAGTTTCTGCGGCTGACCAATCTGAACCGCATTAACGGTCTGCGCCCCGTCAGCCTTGAGAACGATTTCGTCACCATTATTGACATCAGCGGTAGTTGCTACCGTGCGGTACATCGGCTGAATCTCGACCGAGATGGACTGCTTATTCTCAGTTGCATCTACACCGGTAATCGTAATATCCATATAGGTCTGGATGACGATATTGGTATTGTCCTTAGTTGCGAATATACCATTCATCTGGTTATTCAGCTTAGTTACAACTTCGTCATTTGCCGTTACGGTATTCTTATTTGCAGCAGCCGATGCGGCAGTTTCAACGCCGGTTCCGGTAACTGCCGGAGCAGTTGTCATAAGAGCAGTCTGTGCATTGTCAAGCAGTGTTTTTTCCTTCGAACCCGCAGCATAGGAAACATCAGGCTCATTGACAGTCGGTGCGCCGACAGCTATATCAGCTTTAGTCGCACTCTTAGTGCCAACCGCCCACGGATAGGTGGTGTTGCCGCTGGGTACGCCAGTCAGATTATCAGCGCAGTAGTCGGACGGGTCGGAGGTGAACATGCCGCCGGAGATAGAAATTACCGCATTATCCTGATTCTGTCCTTTCATAACAGCACCAGAAACAGTCATCTTATCGCCGCTGATAGAAACATCACCTTTGTACGCAGTGTTGCCATCTACATACAGCGCCGGAAAGTCATTCTCACCAATCAGTTTGGTGTTCTCAACAGTAACAACAGCATCTGCCACATAAGCATCGGCAGCACCATTTACATAGTTGCCAACCACCAATGCTGCGGCAGGTACTTCATTGCCAGAACCCCACTTACCGGTGTAGTACTGTTCCTTATCACTATAGCTACCTGTTGTTTTCAGCGTGCTGTTAGTAATATTGGCAGTACCTGCACGAACCATCAATGCCTGACGGGGAGCAGTAAGCTCGCAGTCGTCAATGTTTAATTCGCCGCTAACATTGATGTATATCGCAGTACCATCAACAGCGTATGTACCCATAGAAGAAAAAGTCGAACCCTTTAGATTAATGATTACACCATAATTAGCTAAGCTACCTGCATTCGTACCAACACAATACCAATTAGCCTTCATATCGCAATTCGTGATATTCAGTGTTGCATCTTTACCCTGAGGAAAAATACCCTCGCACCGTGTTGATTCAATACAAATATTCTGTGCATTAAACGTAGTGCCTGCGCTTACAGTAAAAGCCGCTCCCCCCCTCGCAGTTCTGGTCATTTTCAGTGTGCCGCCGCGTGCAGCGCCCGATACCGAGGTATCAATGAAACTTGTAGGCGCATCTGTATTCGTTACCGTCATCCCGCTCGTATAAGTCAAAGTTTGACCATTCAAATCATACGTTACGCCGGATTTCAGCGTAGAAGTGCTTGCATTTTTCAGCAGCTTAACCGTATCGCCGTCCTTAGCTGCCGCAACAGCCTCAGCCAGCGAAGTGTACTTCACACCGTTTACTTCTGCAACATCGGTTACAAACGTACCATTTGCCCAAACTTTCTTGCCGGCAACGGTAACAACATTATTATTGGTTACTTTCTTGTCATTCCAAAGAGGATTGCCGCTCTTGGAACCATTTGCAAAGCCCGCAGCCGTAGTTGCACTGTCAATCGTAACAGTCGAAGTGCCAGTCATCAAGCTCGTATCAATTTCGATAGCCGCTTTGCCCTCTGCTTCCGCACTTGCAGTAAACGTGCACTCTGTTACCGTGAGAGCGGTTGCCGTATTAGTACCCTCATTATATAAGAGTACAGATTTGCCTGCACAATCAAAGGTGCAATGATCAAAGTTTACTGTTGCCGCACCATAAGTCCAAACATTATAATCTACTGCTGTCTGCGTAAATGCACAGTTATGAAATGTTTCCTCTGTTGCATAAAGGAATACCTTACCCTTAATTTGGCAGTTATTATATGTCAGCTTGCTTGCGTGCTGCAAACCAATATAATCCTTATTTGTCTTATAATCAAACGTAACATTTTCAAATGTAATCACCGCGTTATGAATCGCCTTAGCCTCAGACATATCGAATGTTACATCTGCGTTCTCAGCCGCTTTAATCGTCAGTGCTTTACCCGTATAGGCATTATCACTTGCCGGCATAGTATATGTGCCGCTCGGCACTGTAATCGTACTGCCATCTGTGGCATTCTGAATTGCCGCAGTGAGGTCAAACGTCGTTTCCTCCCCTGCAAACGCCGTCGGCGCCATCACAGCGACCATGCACACGCACAGGAACGCCGACAGAAGCCGTTTCCACCCTGTTTTTCCCATAAGCTCAACTTCCTTTCTAAAATTTTGTCATTAGTGAAAGGTTCGTATTCCTTGGGCAAGGAATACAGAGGATACCCTCTGCTGCTTTCATTATAGCTTTTCCCGTGTCTGCTGTAAAGCAATTTATTGTCAATTTTTATGGAATCCTCCGCCGATTTTTACGGAACGAAAAGTGTCGTCCGCCAAGCGACCATTTCCGCCTGAAACCGTGGTATCTTATAGTCACAGCAAAGGAACGCTGTCAAACACACGACCATTTCAGGAGGTAAACATTATGCTGGAGAATCTGGGCTGGAAAATCTCGTCGTTTTTGGACGATGCCGCGTTCAACGTTTCGTCGTTTTTAGAGGATACGGTCGAAATGGCAAAGGATTTCGGCGATCTGGTGGACGAGATCAAAGAGGATACCAAGGAGTTCAAGCAAGAGCTGCGCCGCGACCTGATCGACATCGGCAACTCGATCATCCCCGAGCTGGGATCTGCGGCTGCGACTGCCGCAGACATCGCAAAGCTCGTCAAAATCACTAGGCTGTAAGGCCGATACACTCAAGGCAACACCGCACAATTAAAGCGGCGATGCTTTGCGGAAATTTTGTGTCCTGACTTTGTTACAGTTTCACGGTAATACATCAAGTATTACCGCAAAACTGTGCCTCGTCAGTACGCAAACTTTACTCGCAAATCACTCTTGTTCAATTATGCGGTATTGCCTCAAAAAATCCACCCCGCCGAAGCGGGGTGGATCTTTTCGCGCAGTTTATCCGCGGATGGGCCGTACATCTCGGTTAAAGAGGTACTCCATCTGTCCGGTATAGGGGTCGATGGCCGGAACGAACGTATACGGCAGGTTCTCGTCCTCGGCGGTAAATTGATTATAAACGCCCAGACGGCGGCCCGTCACCCAGACGATCTCGCCCTCGCGGAGCGTTGTGTACACATCGGTGCCCTCGGCGGGCAGGCCCTTGAAGCCCGTGTTATCGGTCGTTACCTGATACCAGCCGATCAGGTGCGCGTACACGCTTCGCTCGGCTACGGCCACGGCCTGTTCAATGGTGCATTTGCCGCTCGGCGTGAGCGTGGTCGCGGTGGTGCCCTTGATGAGGTCGAGTGCGTTCATGAACGCCATCGCCTCTCGTGCCCAGCTCTGCACCTGTGCGTTGTCCTTGAACGAAGCCAGCTTGGAGGTGTAGCTCGTGTAGCGGTAATCCGAATTCTTCTCCACATAGCGCAGCGTGCGGTACAGGAACGCCGCCATCTGCTGACGGGTCAGCGTGCCGTTCGGCTCGAACGTGTTCGTGCCGGTGCCGGTGGTGATGCCCGCAGCGTAAGCCTTGAGCACATACGGGCTGGTCGTGTCGGTGAACGTACCGGAGGCGGCAGCCGGAAGGCTCTTGCCGGTCAGTGTTTCAGCCAGACGGACTGCCACGGAGCAGAATTGCAGACGAGTGATGCTCTTGGTGTAGTCGTTGCCGAGCACAGCGGCATCGAGCAGATTGTCGTTGAGCGCAAGATTGATGTCGCTCTGCGCCCATGCATCCGCCTTTGCGGTGCTGCGGCTGCGGATGGCGAACATATCCGGCTGCACTTCGGTGCTGCTGAGCGCCAGCGTTTCGCGCATCTTGATCTGACCATTGACCACGGCCTGATACTCCGTAAGGCCCATTCCGGTGCCGGTAACGGCAACATCCCGCTGGGTCAGATGCTGGTTGACATAGCGGTAGGACTTGCCGCACTGGTCGCAGCTGAGCCAGTAAATGTGCTGACCGGCCGCGTTGACGCCGATGTAAGCGCTGTCATTCGGCAGCTCGGCCATGTATTCGGAATGCATCTTGTCTAACATACGGATGGTTTCCGCCTCGTGGAGGTCGCGGGCAACGTGCTTCGGATTGTATTCGCACTTGCCGCAGGTCGCGCAGGAGTAGTAATACAGCAGCGAGGTCTGGCAGGTGGCGTGCGTGTAAACACGGTCAGCCGCCTTGATCTGCTTGGTGTAGCTGTGATTGGTATGCCAGTCCTTGGTCGCGGCTGCGCCCGCCTTCTGCGCGGCGTAAACATCACTGCCGGAGTAGGTCTTGATGGTGTAGGCCATCTTATAAATGCTCGTGCTCTTCTCCAGCTCGGCCTTGAGCGCCGGAACGGCGGATTCCGGAATGTACAGCGTTCCCTTTGCGGTAAAGAACGGCTTGTCGCTGCGGGACAGGAACCGGTAGCTGTGGTCCAGCGGACTTCTGAGCTGCTCATCCATACGCCCCACGAAGTCTGCCACATTTACCTTGGGACTGAGCCAGATGTCCGTCAGTCCGGCGTTATATACGAGGTTGTAGGGAAACTCCTCGGCGCAAGACTTGTTCTCAAACGCGCTGTCATCCACATCCATGATGAGCGTGCGAAACTTGGTATCGGCCAGATAGGCCATATTATAGCCATGGGCCATCGCATCATTGTGGCCGTACTCATAGCCCTTGCCGATCTCCGCGCCGTTCATCACGACCACGTTGGTGATGCTCTTGTCCTGATCATTCGCATCGGCCTCGGCCTGTGTGATGGACGGATACATGGCACGGCGGCTCTTTGCCAGCGCCGAAGCATCGGCTGCCTGCTGATTGTTCATCTCATTCTTTTCGTCCTCGGTGAACCGCTCACCCGCGATGGTCAGGCTGACCTGCAAGGTCGGGAAATACTGTGCGCTGGTGTACACAGTAGCGCGCACGCCGTTCACAGTCGCGGAGAACGTGTCCGGGCCGACGATATTTTCGCCGGTACCGAGCGTTTTGTAGTTCGCGCAGTAGCCCTTTGTCGTGTCGAACGCCAGCTTGACGTTGACAAGGTAAGTCGTGCCCGCGCGGAACAGATACTCGTCGTCATCGGTCACAACATCGTCGCCCTGCCATTCGGTGTACATGATGGTGGCGCCGTTCGCCAGCAGGTCGATATTGCCGCTCTTGATGGACTTTACGTTGACCTCGGTTTCCATTTCGCGGGGCTCCCCCGCCTTGGGCAGGTCGAACACGATGTCAACGCTCTTGAGCCGTGTCGGCGCAGCGGCAAAAGCCGTCACCGGCAGCAGGGTAAAGGCCAGTATAAAGCATAAAAAGGCACTCAGCAGTCGTTTTTTCATGACATCTCCTCCTGAAAATGGAATGGATATATGGATGTATTCTGTAAATACAGCATAGCACATTTTGCCGTCTTTTTTCGGCACGCGCATGAACGGTAGGATTTTTGGGCTGAAATGCAGGGCCGCAAAAAATGCTCCCTGCACAGCATCCTGCGCCGGCGCCACTGCGGCTGACACTGTAAGGGCATATAAAACAGTTTGTCAAAAAAGTCGGTATTGAACTAATTTTATCATATCGCGCGGCAGCGCGCATGAAATAGAATTTGCCGTGCAAATTCATAAAAAGGCAGGGCGTGTACCTGCCTTTTTATACCCTGAGAGGGAGAAAGTTTCCGTATGGGAACTTTTGGACGACTTTGGAACGGCCTACGGTCCGTTCCTGCTTGTCGGCGAAACCGTGGTTTCGCGACAGCCTGATACCGGCTCTTGTGAGCCGGTATTTTCAGTTTTCCGCCGTCCATCACGCTTTCTTGCGCTTGCGCGGCGGTGTCGGGAACGCATCCGTTCGAGAGATCTCGTCAAAGCGGCGGCGCTCGGTCTTGGGCAGCGCTGTGCGAAGATAACGCACGGCCTCGGTCTTGTTATACTCGCAGCAGGTCGTCAGGCCGAGATACATGGTTTCGAGCAGTGCATCGCACGGTGCGTTTTCCTCGTTTTCGGTGCGGCTGGTCAGTGTAATGATGGGCGTGCCGTCCTTATCCAGTCCCAGACAGTACATTTTGCCGTACCAGTTGTCCGAATTGCCCTCCTGCACCTGCACCTCGTCGAGCTGGCCGCGCGTGATGCGGTACAGCTTCATGCAGACAGTGCGGTGGTCGTGCCAGATTTCAGTGAACACCGGCTTGAAGAACGGAACGCCCTTGCCCTCCCATGTGCCGCTGCTGCGGCCAAAATACACATGACCGCGGCAGTAATACAGCCCGGTATCCGTCCACAGCGAACGATCCGTGCAGCCGTCATACGTTTTGCCGTTCTGCACGCACAAGCCGCCCTGCAAATAGCACGCCATGCGGCTTTCCAGCAGATTGGTACCGTAGGCGGCGTACCAGACATACGAATCCTTATCCGCGCTGTGCCACGGCTGGGCAGTCATCGGCACGCGCGTGCCCGGCACATCGTCATCGTTCCAGAGGTACGTTTCCGCCTCCGCATTGTCGTTCCATGCTTCAAGCGTGACGGAAACGCGCTTGTACAGGCTGCCCTCGTAATCATCAAGGCGCTGCATCATTTCATCCGTGACGAACCAGAGCTCACCGAGCACGGATTCCTCCGCCTCATGCACCACCGCAGGATAACGGCCGAGATCGTACATCGCATGATCGAACAGCAGGTAGCGACCGCCGTAAATGCCGCCTTTCAGCAGGTCGTGCGCCGCCTGACCGCGCATCAGCGTGCCGTAAACGAACAGCGGGCGCGGACAGCCGTCATACAGAGCCAGCAGCTTGCGTACCTGCGCGGACATCTCCTCCGGCGTGTAATTTTTGCTCTGCATCACCGCTTCGCCGCAGTCGCAGCGGTCAATCTCGCGGCGCAGACGTTCGATCTCGCCGTTCCAGAACGCCGTAAACTCCGGGCACAGGTTTGGGTACTTTTCAACAAAGCGCTTGGTGTCCGCACGGATGAACATTTCCAGCGTTTTGGGATAGTTGGCCCCGTGCTCACTGGAATATCCGGCCAGATTATAGCGCATGGAGGCGCGGAGCAGACCGGCCAGTGTCTTTTGGCGCGCCTTGTTCATCGAGCCCGGATGCGCCAGCTGCGTATAGATGCCGAGCACCGCCGCCGCATACGTCGGCTGGAGCCATACCGAAATCTGGGGACCGAACCACGGGAACGCCTTTTCATTCGCCTGAATCAGACGGAGCATACCATCCTTGCTCTGTACGGCGGCCACATTATCCAGAAATGCGGCCAGCAGGTCGGACGGCAGCGTGCGGTACAGGCACTCCATCGCGGCGGCATACAGGCCGTCACCCTTGGTGTTTGCCATACGCATCGTTTTCTTATACTTCCAGTCGCAGGTACGCTTGTACGGCCACACCTGCATCGGTTCCAGATACGCCTTTTCCTTTTTATTGTGGTTTTTCATAATGATCTCTCCTTTTCTTTTGTTGAGCTCATTATAGCGCGTACCCGGGTGTTAACAGGCAGCCTGATTTCCAGTTAACCTATTCGCACAGCTCCAGACGTTCGATCTCGTCCTCCGGTATCTCTGTGACGGGCGCTGTCCTGTCATCCGCATTGCGGAACGAGAAAACCCCGTTTTCGTAATTGACGATCCTCTGGTGCGCCAATGTATGCGTTTCCGGCCATTTTCCGTATTTTACGTTGCAGTTTCGACCGGCTTTGTAAAACATCCCGCAGGTTTCCTCGAGCGCATACGCCGCCTCGGAATGCAGCAGCTCTCGCTCGTCGCGGAAACCGTGCGTGCTGTTCCCGTCCTCGTTTTGCAAATTATTAAAATAATTTGCAAGGTCGATTTCCTCGCCCAGCGGCATGAGCCGATGCATCATCCAGTCCTCTGCCAGCGTTTGCAGGCGCTCCTGTCCGTATTCCGAAAGCTGCACCCAGATGTCTTTCGCGATGTCCTCTCCAAGCTCCATACCCCTGTTTTGATACAGCGCCAGCGCGCGGAACAGCGTGAGCAGCTCCATCACATTGAGCTGGAGCGTGACCGGATGCAGCGTGTTCCATGTGCGGTATTCCTTGGTGTTCTTTTTGCCGTTGCCGTCCGTCGGGTCGATGCGTGCATCCGACACGTTCACGCGCAGCGCCTGTCCGCCGACCCGCAGCGGCAGTTTTCGCTTGCCGTTCAGCGCCGCGAGCTTCTCCTGCACCGCACGCGGCGTTAAATGCAGTTTTTCCGCAAGCTCCTCTTTTGTTGCGCCCTTGTGCAGCATTTTGACCAGCTCGATATTCGGCTCGACAGTCAGCGGGTCAACGGGACGGTGTTCGTCCGCAATCTTGACAGCTTCGCCCTCTGCCGACAGTATTTCCTCGATTTTGTCGAGCCACTGCGTAAGATTCACCCAGCAGTGCTTGGCCGCATGGAGCGGCCGATACGGCAGCACGGCCTCATCGTTCATGCATTCCGCGAACCCGTCTGCCGCCGCCTGTGCGTGCGCCGGTGCATATTCCGCCTCGCGGAAACAGCCTTGCAGGCGGCCGGTTTCCACAGCGGTTTTCAGCTGCTCCATCGCCCATGAACGCGCTGGTTTATCCAGATTTTCCGCCGCCTGCTGCGCCGTCTGCACGGCTTTCTCCCAGATCTTCATTGCGCCTGTCCCTCTCCGGCGGCGGCGCGGTACTGCGCCTCCAGCCAGCCGCGAAACACGAACGCATCCTGACGGTACATCTGCTCCACCTGATAAAAGTCGCCTGCACATACCGTTTTGCCGTCCGCAGAGAGCGTAAAACCGGCAATGCCGTCCAGTTTGAGTGCAAAATCGCACTGCGGATGCTGCTCCGCCAGATGATCCACCTCGCGCACGACCAGCTCCTCGGTCGAGGCGTTCTTCAGCAGCAGCTGGTGCGCCATGCCGCACGCGCCGCGGCGCAGCTCGCCCGGACGCGCCTTTTCCGTGTGCAGATTGCCTGCGCTGTACCTTGTGTTTTCGTTCATCATACTTCATTTTCCTTTCCTGCGGGCAGATAAAAAAGCCTCTTTTGCGAACAAAAGAGGCTTTGGGTGATCGTATCTGCTCCTTTATCGCTGTCAGCATTGCCACCTTCGGTTTCCCGGGTTGGCGTGAGATCACAGGGCTGACTCCCTCCCTCAACTCTT
The DNA here is from genome assembly GCA_934504345.1 of uncultured Agathobaculum sp. GTDB lineage: Bacteria > Bacillota > Clostridia > Oscillospirales > Butyricicoccaceae > Agathobaculum. The sequence goes on from CAKSVR010000007.1 coordinate 76,140, forward strand.
GATAAAGCTATTCAGTTGTGTAGACAGTATACCACAGGATCGGGCTCGCGGCAAGTGGTGAATGGGAAAATGATTTCTACTGTTCCTGCATCGGTATCCGATTTCATCTATTCTTATGCATTTGACATTTTTACCGAAATGATCGATGATACATCCCGTAGTCCGCCGCCGCAAAACCCCGGCGAAGCAGACCGCCTCGTCGGGGTTGGTGAGAAGAGGAAAAGCATTTGGAGCTGCTTTTCTAATTTGAAATATGGAAAGAGGAGAAAGAATTCCTACGAGGAATTACTTGCCGACCTTAACGTATACGCCGCCGTTACGGCAGGACTCGGTAGCAGCCTTAGCCATCAGAACCGGACGCAGGCCGTCAAC
>CAKSVR010000008.1 GCA_934504345.1 uncultured Agathobaculum sp.
TCCTTCAGGTACTTCTTCAGGGAGTCGCCAGCCTTCTTCAGGTGACCCTTCTGGGGCTTGTTCAGGCGAGCTTCCTTAACATCCTCAAAACCGAACTGTACAGCATTGTAGCCGTCCTTCTCTTCAGTCTTGAGCTGAGTTACAACGCAAGGACCTGCTTCGATTACGGTGCAGGGGATAACCTTGCCGTCAGCATTGAAGATCTGGGTCATACCGACCTTCTTGCCGATGATTGCTTTGTTCAGCATTTGTTTTTCCTCCTTAAAGGTTATTGGTTGACGGCATTTGACCGCCAACATGACCTCGCCGCGCGTGTCGCGGCAGGGCTTCAAACCGCCGGTGGGTTACTCCGGTCAGTTTGTTGACTTAGATTAGAGCTTAACCTCAAACTCAACGCCAGCCGGCAGGTCGAGAGTGGTCAGAGCCTCGATGGTTGCCTGATTCGGGTTGATGATGTCGATCAGGCGCTTGTGGGTGCGGCGCTCGAACTGCTCACGGGAGTCCTTGTACTTGTGAACAGCACGCAGGATGGTAACGATCTGCTTCTCGGTCGGCAGCGGGATCGGGCCGGAAACCTTCGCGCCGTTGCGCTTTGCGGTCTCGATGATCTTCTCTGCGGACTGGTCGATCAGCTCGTGATCATACGCCTTCAGGCGAATGCGGATCTTCTGTGCGTTTGCCATTGTGGAATTTCCTCCTCGTATGTGTGCCATACATTAAATAATGTTTTGACTCGCTACGGAGAGAAACTGCAACTCCGCCGTGCGTATCACGCAGCGGACATGAAAATAACCGGGCGCACTGATTCCAGCGCAACAATCCGGTCACGATAAGAAACGTAAGTGGTTCAGACTATCGGCTTGACGGCGCACGCGCCGCGAGTCCCGAATTTACGCATGAACATTGCGTTTTTGCCGAACATCTAAGTTCAGCTGATAGCAGTTATCTCAACCGCCCGATTGTCGGACCTACTCCACCGAAGTTACCTGCCCTTAGCAGCAATCTCCGGTATCATCGCGTTTTTTCCTTGCTCTCGCAAGTGCTTATACAGAATACTATATTTCTTCCCCGAAGTCAAGTGTTTGCACAAAATTTTTATCAGATTTTTGTGAAAATCCGAAAAATTCGCGTTATGCACAAAAACGGGCCCGGAATCAGTCATCCCGGACCCATTTTGCCCAATGTCACTGGTCTGCGACTGCCAGTATCCACGACGAGGCGCGGCTGTTGATCGTCAGGCCGATGTCATCATACGCAGAAACGGTGTAGCCCGCCTTTTCCGCGATCTGAAGCGTTTTCTGCAGCGTATCCATGCTGTTCTCCAGCCGGAACCACGAAATGCCGTTCTCCTGCGTGAGCAGCTCGCCGCCGATGTCCGGCAGGTCACTGCCGCCGATGGCTACATAGCAGTACGCGGCACGCAGTCCGTACAGGCTCTGCGGCAGCGTGAATGTCGGCTGCGGCTGTGTCTGCACCTGTGCCTGTGTGCTGCTGTCGGCTATCGGCTCCTCGGTCACGACAGCACGGCCGCCGCTCGCTGCCGGCTGTTCCGCCGGATCGGCCTCGCCCTGTTCTTCGGCGGCATCGTTCGCTTCCGCGCAGCTCTGTACGCCGCAATCCGCGCTGTCCGTACTGCCGGCGCTCTTGGCTGCGGCGCTGCTGTTCCCGTCGGCGGCCGCTTCACTGTCCGCCGAGGCGTTCTCCTGCATGGCCTGCCGGATGCTGTCACGCATCTCGCTGTCCGCCATGCCGCCCGCATCCGCCGAAACGGTTTCAGGAGCAGCCCCACTGCTGCTGTCCGCCACCGTGCTGAATGCAGGCATCAGTCCCCCGCCGAGCACCACCAGCACCACGACTGCCGCCGCAGCGACCATCGTGAACACCGGCATCCGGCGCATCGGCTTCTGCGGCTTGACCACCCGAACAGGCTCCTCCTGCCGCAGCCGCTCCATGATGCCTGCGTGCAGTCCCTCCGGCGGCTCCTCGTCCACCGCCATCAGGCTTCGCATCTGCTCAATATCCTGTTTCAGCGCGGCGCATGACGGGCACTCCGCCAGATGTTCCTCCAGCTTTTGTTTTTCGGAATCGGTCAGCGTGCCGTCCACGCTGTTCGAGCAGAGCTGCTCAAAATATTCCTCCTCGTTCATGCATCCTCGCCTCCCTTCGTATCTTTAGACGGGGACAAATGAAAAAGGTTCCCTCGTTTGAGCAAAATTTTTCGCAGAGCGATGCGCGCCCGCGACAGACGGGACTTGACCGTTCCCTCGCTGATCTCCAACACCTCCGCGATTTCGGTGTAGCTCATGCCGGAAACATCGCGCAGCAGCACGATGCGGCGGTGCTCGTCGCTCACCTCGTCGAGCGCGGCGGCCAGCTCCCGGCCGAGTTCGCTGTTCTCCAGATGCTCCTCGGGCGTAGGCGCGGTGTCCGGGATGGGCCGCTCGTCGTCTTCCTCGCCCTGCACGAGCGGCTGGGTCTGCGGCTGAGTCTGTCTGCGGCGTGCGTGATCCACGCACATATTCATCGTGATGCGGAACAGCCATGTCGAAAAGCCGCTGTCCCCGCGGAAGCTCTCCATCGAGCGCCACGCCTTGAGGAAAACCTCCTGCGTGATGTCGGCGGCATCCTCCGGCGAGCCGGACGAGCGCAGTGCAATGGCGTACACGCGCTTTTCGTAGCGTGTCACCAGCTCCTCAAAGGCGGAAAGGTCGCCGCGGCGCGCCTGAGCCACGATATGCTTGTCGTCCACTGCGTCTTCCCTCCTTCCCGCTTATCCTTTCGCTGCCACGAACGCTTTCAGCTCCTCTGCGATTTCATAGAGCTGTTCGAGCTGTGTCAGCGCACAGATACGGTTTTTGAATGTCTTAACGCCGCTCTCCCGCTTGAGATAGCAGTTCACATGGCGGCGGGCCTCCAGCATGGCGATGTGTTCGCCTTTTTGCGCGGCGGCCAGCTCGATCTGGCGCACGGCGGTGTCGATGCGCTCCGCGAACGGCGGCAGCGGCGGACAAACGCCGGTTTCGAGCAGCGCATTCGCCCGTTCGAACAGCCACGGGTCGCCGAGTGCGCCTCGGCCGATCATCACGCCGTCCGCGCCGGTGTGTGCGAGAATGCGGACGGCATCCTCGGGCTCGGCCACATCGCCGTTGGCGAACACCGGGATGGAAACCGCCTGCTTGACCTCCCGTATCGCATCCCAGTCAGCCGTGCCGCTGTACTGCTGCGAACGGGTGCGCCCGTGCAGCGTGATGGCCGCCGCACCGGCCTGCTCGGCCATTTTCGCGAACTCCACGCAGTTGATGTGTCCCTCATCCCAGCCCTTGCGGAACTTGACCGTCACCGGCACATCGACCGCAGAAACGACCGCCGCAATGACTTCGGCCGCCTGAGCCGGGTCTTTCATCAGCGCCGAGCCATCCCCGTTGTTCACGATCTTGGGCGCCGGACAGCCCATATTGATGTCGATCATATCGCATCCGGACTTTTCGAGCGCCAGCTTCGCGCCCTCTGCCATGGTTTCCGGCTCGTGCCCGAAAATCTGCGCCGCCGCCGGATGCTCGTCCGCGCCGAGCTCGAGCAGCCGCGGTGTTTTCTTGTCCTTGTAGCACAGCGCCTTGGCCGAAACCATTTCGGTGACGGTCAGCGCCGCGCCGTGCTCGCGGCAGATATGGCGGAACGCAAGATCGGTCACGCCGGCCATCGGCGCCAGCGCCAGCTTTCCGTTTATCGTTACCTTGCCGATCTGCATACCGTTCCTCCGTTTTATCCATTATATATCTGTCCGCAGACCATTCATGCGGCATTCTCCGCTCATCGCGCGGCCAGCTGTCATAACGCTGTATATTTTACCATAACACGACCGCAAATGCAACTTACAGAATGGATGCAGACATTTTTCGACCGAAAAACGCAAAAACAGGGCAAATCCGCAGATTTACCCTGTTGATATATTCTGTTACATCACCATCGTGAGGATCTTCCCGCTGAAGAAATACCCGAACGAGATGAGCGCGGTATTCCACACCGTGATGCCCGCCGCCGACCAGCCGACGAACCACTTGACCGGCATCCGGATCAGTCCCGCCGGGATGGAAACGATGGTGCGGATGCACGGGATGACGCGGACGATCGCCAGCCCGCGTCCGTGCTGGGCATCGATGAAATTGTGGCATTTCTGCACGAGCGAACGGAATTTTTTGCTCTTGCCGAACAGCTTCTCCATGATGGGTTCGCCGCCCCAGTAGCACAGACCGTAGATGACCAGACTGCCGAGCACGCCGGACACCACGCTGAGTGCGACCGTCAGCGGCAGCGAGAGCTCGCTCTGCGCGATGAGCACGCCGATGCACGGCATGATAACGCCCGCCGGAAAGCCCGGAAGATTCATATATTCACAAAAGACCACCGCACAGACCAGAATGAGTCCGTACTGGTGAAAAAGCGCAAAAAAGGTTTCGGCTGTCATACTGATCCGCCTCCTGTCGATTGGTAACAGGCGAACACACACTTTCGTCTGTATTATATAGTATACCAACCGAAACCATGCGGTACAAGAGAACGGCTCCTCATTTTATAATCTGTTTACAAAACGAGGGCTGACAGAGCCCACAGCGTACCGATCAGCAGCGTTCCCGCGCAGAAACCGACCAGCAGAGAGAGCCCGTCCGCCTTTCGCCTCTGCCGGCGGCGCGGCGCGAGATAGCTGTTGGCGATGCGGCACGCCTCGCGCACCATGTCGCCGCGCGGCACGCTGCTGTCCCGCACAAGGAATATCGCCTGTTCGAACACGCCCTTGTCCTCCGGCCGCACCACGATCACCCGGCGGCTGACACCTTTCACCATAGGGTTTCCCTCCTTTATCCCTGTCAGTATCCCCCATTTCGCGCAGTCTATACCAGCTTTTCGATACGCATGACCATTGCCGTGCGGTCGTCATCGTGGCCGCGGCCCTTGGCCTCGTTCACCAGCAGCGCCGCGATGTCCTTCGGGCTGTCGTTCGCGTGGCTGATGAGCAGCTGGCGCACCCACTTGTCATCCGTGCCGTCTGTCACGCCGTCCGAGAGCAGGATGACCAGATCGCCGTCGCCCAGCCGCAGCGGCACAGCATCCTCGAGCTCGTCCTCCTCCGCCAGCCCGATGGGCAGCGCTTTTCCGGGCAGAATCGTCCAGCGGCCGTTCAGCCTGAAATACGTCGGCGCGGCGCCGCATTTCAGGCTCTCCGCGCGGCCCGTGAACAGGTCGAGCGTGAACGCATCCAGTGTGGTGAAGCGCATCCCGTCCGAGCGCAGCCGCAGCGCCGGAGAAACCGCGTGCAGCGCATCACCGACCGAAATGCCCGCCCGCAGGAAGCGTTCGAGCGAGGTGATGAGCATCCGACTGTCCTGCGAAGCGGCTGTGCCCGAGCCCATGCCGTCCGACAGCAGCAGGCACGCCACGCCCGCCTCGGTGAGAAAATAGCAGCCGTTGTCGCCGGAAACCGCTGCACCCTCTTTCTGCTGGCGGCCGATGCCGACCACCGCGCGGAACGGTGCGCGTTCGCGCATCTCGATGTGCGCGCCCTGTGCATTCTCGGCAATCTTAGGCGCGGTGAGCGTAACGCCCAGCAGCGCGGACAGTCCCGCCGAAAAGCCCTCTCCCTGCTGCATGATGTCATCAATGCCGTCGCCGTACAGCTCGATCGTCAGCCGTCCCTGTGCATCGCGCACCGCGCACACGCGGTCGATCCAGCCGAACGCCGCCGCGTAGCGCCGCACCTGCCGTTCCATCTGCGGCTGGGCGGTTTCGTCCTGTGTCACCTCCGCGCCCAGCTGGCGAAGAATGTCCGTAATGCCCGCATATTGCCTCGCAAGCACGCTTTTGTTCTCCTCCTGCTGCCGCCGAAGGCTCTGGCGCTCACGGAGCGCGAACAGGCCGCTGTTGATGGCCCGCATCAGCTCGGGCAGGCGCACGCAGCGTGCGGCAAAGTGATAGGGAAAATCGCTCATTTCGGCTCGTCCGCGCTCCAGCATAGGCTGGGTGACATCGTTGAGTGCGGACAGCGTGTTCACATAGTCCCTCTGCCAGCACTGCGAGCACAGCACGCAGCTTTTGCACACATGGTCGCTGGCGTAGTCGAACACCGCGCGGACATTCTGGTCGCCCGCCGCCTTGCCCTCGCTGATGCCGCTCAGCATGGAGAGATAGAGCTCGTAGAACGCCTGTGCTGCCTCGGTGGCACAGGTGCCCGCGATGCGCCGCACGCGCTGACTGGCAGCCTCGCCCATCAGGGTGTCCGGCAGCAGACTGCGCCGGATGGCCTCCCACACGAACGGCGGCAGCGCCGCGAACGCCGTCACGGCACAGCACAGCTCCGCGATGAGCGGCACGAACAGCGGATGCTCCACGCCGAGCATGGCCGCACACAATCCCGCGCCGAGCGCACACACCGAGAACCAGCCGCGCCCGCTGTCGCGGAACAGCCCTGCGACCAGCGCGCACAGGCCGTAGCAGCAGGTGAACAGCGCACCGTAGCCCACGCTGAGGTCCATCGCCGCACCGAACGCCACACCGGCCGCCGCACCGGCGGTCGGCCCGCCGAGATACGCCGCCGCCAGCACGAGCAGCAGCGCTCCGGCTCGTGCGGGTGCGAATATGCCGAACAGGCTGATGCCCGAGAGCGACAGAAGCACGGTCGCGGTCAGCACCAGCAGCGTTACCGGCCTGCGCCAGTCGTTTTCATCGCGCGGCGGCGCGAAAGCCGCGCCGTACACCCAGCACACGCCGAATGTCACGCCCTGAACGGCGATGAACGTCAGTACATCGGTCGTCCGCAGCGTTGTGCCGAGCGGCAGGAACACAAACGTGCATACTGTGCTCGCAAACGCCGCCACGCTCGGCGCGAACCACCGCAGCGTGATAACGCGCAGTCCGGCGCAGACACTCATCACGCACAGCACGAGCAGCGCTGCCGCCGAGTAGATACCGCCGTGGAATCCGTCGCCGCGCAGCATCACGCCGCACACCAGCCCGCCGAGCGCGGACAGACCCGCGCCGCGCGCCATCAGGGCCGACACCATCGCCAGCCCGAACGGCATATAGCCGCCGAGGATGGTCCCGTGTGCCAGCACCGCGCACAGCGCGAACCGCTGCACGCCGACGATCAACGTCCGCAGATGCTCTTCTTTCCAAAATCCCGCCGCCCACGCCGCCGCGTGTCCGATCCGCACAGGGATGGGTGCGGACCGTTTTGCTCTTTGCTTGTCCATTTGTGACGCCTCCTTGTTGCTTTCCCAGTATATCCCAAGGAGGTCGATTCCCTTGACGGGAAATAACAGCGGGAATTGCGTTTTCGGAAAAGTTCGGCGCATATTCCAGCTTTCGCGTGCGTAAAAACGACGGCAAAGTGCGGCGAACGGCGGTTTTGCCGCAGAAACAACGGATTCGCTCGTTCTGCGGCAATCTTTATGCGGTGCTCACGAATTGCGGGAGCGATTCGCCGTTTCCGGTCGGGGAGTTCGCGCGCTGCGAAGCGGGCGCGGCAGATTGCATGGGTTTTGCGTTGTTGTTCACACTGAACTTTACCCTTGCCCGTAGGGCGGGGTGCCCTCAGGAGGTGAATTGCCCGTCAGGGCAAGAGAAACCACTCTGGAGTGCCCCGCCGTTGTAAATGTGTGCTCTCTCCTATGTGCGGCGGGCTGAAGGCAGCCCGCCCTACGAATAACGCAAATCATCCGGTCAATTCTCCATTTCCATTCTCCATTCCGCACAAAAAAGAACCCGAAACTTTCGTTTCGGGTTCTTTTGGCCTTACTCGAGCTCAAAGGCTCCGGTATAGAGCTGATAATACTTGCCGTGCTCGGCAATGAGCTGCTCATGGTTGCCGCGCTCGATGATATGGCCGAGCTGGAGCACCATGATGACATCCGCATTCTGGATGGTGGACAGACGGTGCGCGATAACGAACACCGTGCGTCCGTACATCAGGCCGTCCATGCCGGCCTGCACGATGGATTCCGTGCGGGTATCGATCGAGCTCGTCGCCTCATCGAGGATCATGACCGGCGGGTCTGCTACGGCTGCTCGCGCGATGGACAGCAGCTGACACTGACCCTGCGACAGACTGCCGCCGTCCCCGTCGATGACGGTATCGTAGCCGTCCGGCAGTCGGCGGATGAAGTCGTCTGCGTTGGCAAGCTGCGCCGCCGCCTCGACCTCCTCATCGGTCGCATCAAGGCGGCCGTAGCGGATATTATCGCGGATGGTACCGGTGAACAGGTTGGTATCCTGCAAAACGATGCCGAGCGAGCGGCGGAGGTCCGCCTTTTTGATCTTATTGATGTTGATGCCGTCATAACGGATCTTGCCGTCGGCAAGGTCGTAAAAACGGTTGATCAGGTTGGTGATGGTCGTCTTGCCCGCGCCCGTTGCACCGACGAACGCGACCTTCTGGCCGGGCTCGGCGTACAGCGTGACATCGTGCAGCACGATCTTATCCGGGTTGTAGCCGAAATCCACACCGAAGAAGCGCACATCGCCGCGCACCTGCGTATAGGTGGTGGTGCCGTCCTCGTGCGGATGCTTCCACGCCCAGATGTTGGTCTTTTCCGGGGTTTCGACGAGTTCGCCGTTCTTATCGTACTTGGCGTTGACCAGAGTGACATAGCCGTCATCGACCTCGGGCTCCTCGTCCATCAGCTCGAAGATACGTTCCGCACCGGCCAGCGCCATGACGATGGAGTTGAACTGCTGCGAAATCTGCGTTACCGGCTGGGTGAACGACTTGGTGAGCTGGAGGAACGAGGCGATAACGCCGACTGTGATGCTGTCGCCGACCACGCCGGACAGCGCCAGCGCACCGCCGACCACGGCCACGAGCACATACAGCAGGTTGCCGATGTTCATCATGATCGGCATGAGGATGTTCGCGAAGGTGTTCGCGCTCGAAGCATTCTCACGCAGCTCGTCATTGAGCACATCGAACTGCTCCTTGCACTTTTCCTCATGGCAGAACACCTTGATGACCTTCTGGCCGTTGATCATTTCCTCGATATAGCCATTGACTTTGCCGAGCGACTTCTGCTGCTCGAGGAAGAACTTCGCAGACTGGCCGCCCAGCTTCTTTACCACCTTGAGCATCACGGCGATGCCGAGCAGCACGAACAGGGTCAGCCAGATGTTCGTCACCACCATGCCGATGAACACGGAAATGATGGTCATAGCCGAGGAGAACATCTGCGGCACCGACTGGCTGAGCATCTGCTGGAGCGTGTCGGTATCGTTGGTGAAATGGCTCATCAGGTCGCCGTGCGTGTGGGTATCGAAATAGCGGATGGGCAGCTTCTGCATATGCTCAAACATTTCGTCGCGCACTTTTTTGAGCACGCCCTGTGAAATGCCCACCATCAGCCAGTTGTAGAGAAAGGTCGTTGCGATGCCGATGGCGTAAATGACAGCCATGCTCATCAGCGCGTGCAGCAGACCGGTGAACACCGGCGAAGCCTGCACGAGCAGCGGCTCGATATAATCATCGATGAGGTTCTTGAGGAACATCGAGCCCGCGACATTCGCCACCGCCGACAGCAGAATGCACACCAGCACGACTGCAAACTGCACGCCGTAGCCGTTTTTGATATACCGCATCAGCCGTCCGAGCGTTTTTTTCGGTTTTTTGCTGCGCTTGCCGCCCATCATGCCTCTGCGGCCGCCCGGGCCACGCATCTGAGGTCTTGCCATTATTCCTCACCGCCCTTTCTGTTCTGCTGGTTGTAGATCTCCTGATAGATCGCGTTCGCGGCGAGCAGCTCGTCATGCGTGCCGACTGCCTGCACCGTGCCGCCGTCCAGAATGATGATCTGGTCAGCCTCCTGCACGGAGGAAACGCGCTGTGCGATGATGATCTTGGTCGTGTCCGGGATCTCCTCCGCGAATGCACGGCGGATGAGCGCATCCGTCTTGGTATCGACCGCGCTGGTCGAGTCATCGAGGATGAGGATCTTCGGCTTTTTCAGCAGCGCACGCGCGATGCACAGGCGCTGCTTCTGGCCGCCCGATACGTTCGAGCCGCCCTGCTCGATATGGGTGTCGTACTTATCCGGCATCTGCTGGATAAATTCGTCCGCCTGTGCCAGTCTGCACACGCGCTCGAGCTCCGCATCCGAGGCGTGCTCATTGCCCCAGCGCAGATTTTCCTTGATAGTGCCGGAGAACAGCACGTTCTTCTGGAGCACCATCGCGACCTGATCGCGCAGCGCCTCGATGTCGCAATCGCGGACATCCACGCCGCCGACCTTGACCGTACCGCGCGTTACATCATACAGGCGCGGGATGAGCTGCACGAGCGTGGACTTCGCCGAGCCCGTACCGCCGAGGATGCCGACCGTCTGACCGGCCTTGATGTGCAGGCTCACGTTTTTGAGCGCCAGCTTATTCTCATCGCCCTTGTAGCTGAAATCCACGTTTTCAAAGTCCACAGAGCCGTTTTCGACCTCGTGGATGGGATTTTCGCCGTTATGCAGGTCAGGCTTCTCCTCGAGGAGCTCGGTAACGCGCTCTGCGCTGGCCTTTGCCATGGTGATCATAACGAAAACCATGGATACCATCATCAGGCTCATCAAAATCTGCATCGCATAGGAGAACATACTCGTCAGCTCACCGGTCGTCATCGAGCCGCCGACGATCAGGCGCGCACCGAACCACGAGATCAGCAGCATACAGCCGTAGATGCAGAACTGCATGAGCGGCATATTGAACGCCAGCGTTTTCTGCGCCTTGGAGAATGTGCGGTACAGCAGACCGGAAACGTCCTCGAACTTCGCGGTTTCGTGCTCCTCACGCACATACGCCTTGACGGCGCGGATGCCGCGCACGTTTTCCTGCACGACCGTGTTCATGCGGTCGTAAACCTTGAACACGCGCTCAAAGATCGGGCCTACGACTTTCATCAGGATGCCCAGACCGATGGCCAGCACCGGTGCGACCGCGAGGAAGATGAGCGCCATGCGGCCGTTGATCTTCGCGGCCATAACGAGCGCGAACACCAGCATGACCGGGCAGCGCACCGCGATGCGGGTACACATCTGGAAAGCGTTCTGCACGTTGGTAACGTCGGTCGTCAGGCGGGTGACGATCGAACCGGTGGAGAACTTATCGATGTTGGAAAACGAGAAATTCTGCACATTGTAGTACATATCGTGGCGCAGATTGCGGGCAAAGCCGGTAGAGGCCCGCGCCGCGAACGTGCCCGCCGCCGCGCCGAACACCAGCGCCAGCATCGCGCTCGCCACGAGGATGAGGCCGTATTTCCAGATGGCGGCCATGTCCTGTCCGTCAATGCCGTAGTCGATCAGCTTTGCCATTACCCACGGGATAATGACCTCCATCACGACCTCGAGCACAACGAAAAACGGTGTGAGCAATGCATCCTTTTTGAACTCACGCACGCTTTTCAGCAGTCGTTTTATCATTATTTCTGTCCCTCCCTGCACAGATTGCATTGGTACTGCTCCAGATTGGAGCGGATCTTCTCGCAGACCGCAAACCAGCCCTTCAGCTCGTCCTCGGTGATGCCCTGCTGGAGCAGCTGCTCCATCTGCTTCATGCGCTCGGTGATGTATTCATCCATTGCATGGGCCTGTTCGGTCAGCACCAGACGTTTCAGACGGCCGTCATGCTCCACCGGCTCGCGGCGGATGAGGTCGTGCTGTTCCATGAGCTGCAAAATGCCCGTTGCGGTCGAGCGGCGCATCTGGAATGCGTTTTCGATGTCTTTCTGGAACACATCGCCCTTTTTTTCGTGCATGATAAGGTGATGGACGATCATCGCCTGCATACCGGTCACATTGGCTGCATTTTCGGACTTTTCGGTCATGCACGCCATCTGCCGCCGTAGCAGATTATGCAGCATACCGATCTCCGCGCCGATGCGTGCATCCGCACCGCAGCAGTCCGGGTGAATATGCTTCCGCACTTTGTTAGCCTCCTTACTGTTAGCTTGCTAACATATTATACACCGTGTTTTGGCAATGTCAATGGACTTCACGAAAAGTTCATATTTGCCGAGCAGCCGCTTTCCGGTGCAACCGAGTTGCGAAGCGATACACCGTTTCCGGCCTGGGGAGCTTCGCGCTCTGCGGAGCGCGGGAACGGTGCGCCGCCCTGGCGCTGGGGCAAAAAGGAAGGGACACCTACGATTTGCCCGTAGGCCACTAAACATTATTCCCGCGCTGTGCGCGGATTTAATGAGTGCTATCCTCTTGGGACTCCAACTTTCCCTTTAGGCAGCCCCGCGAACGGGCCTGCGGCCCTACTTCATAGGTAACTCGCATAAAGGAACGGGCATCGGCTTCCGTTTTCCGCATGGTCGCGGCGTTATCGCGGCAGATTGCACGGGTTTTGCGTTGTTGCGGTTTACCTTGTGCAAGGGCGGCGTATCTGCGACCGCCCGAATCGTTACATTCTCTTCACTCTCCACTCCTCACTCTTCACTCTGCCTCGAAAGTGTGATATAATCGAACCAACACTACATACAGGTATAAGGAAAGAAACGATTATGGATACCGAATTTCCGAAAACGGCAATCGAATACATCCACTCGCTCGGGCGGTTTTCCGGCAAGCCGGGACTGCACCGCATCCGGGCGTTATGCGCGGCGCTGGGCGACCCGCAGGACAGGCTGCGCTTTGTCCACCTTGCAGGCACGAACGGCAAGGGCTCAACGGCCAGCATGATCGCCTCGGCGTTACAGGCGGCAGGCTTCCGCACCGGCTTATACACCTCGCCGTATCTGATCCAGTTTCACGAGCGCATCCGCATAGACGGCACGATGATCTCGGACGACGATCTGACCCGTTTATCCGAGCGGGTGACGGTTGCGTGCGAGTCGCTCACGCTGCCTGACGGCGAGAGCATCGGTGAGTTCGAATTTACGACCGCGCTGGCATTTCTGTACTTTGCCGAGCAGGAATGCGACATCGTGGTGCTGGAAACCGGCCTCGGCGGCCGCTGTGATGCGACAAACGTTATCCAGAAGACCGAGGTCTGCGTGATAACGCCCATCTCGCTCGACCACACGGCGGTGCTCGGCAGCACAACGGCTGTCATCGCGGGTGAGAAAGCGGGCATCATCAAGCCCGGTTCGGCGGTCGTCTGCGCGGACGGGCAGCCCAACGATGTGCAGGCCGTCATGCGGCGGGCGTGCAGTGCGGCGGGCGCGGTCTGGTTCGGCGGCGCGGAGGACTGCCGCGTGCTGCGGTGCGACATCAGCGGTTCGGCGTTCGTCTACGAAGAACAAGGCTACACCATCGCCATGCCGGGACGGCACCAACTGCAAAACGCACGCACGGCGCTGCGGACATTGAATGCGCTGCGTGCGCGCGACTGGGACATCCCGACCGAGGCGGCGGTGCGCGGTCTGGCGCGGGCGCGTATCGCCGGACGGCTGGAACGGGTGGTCGATCAGCCGCTCATCCTGCTCGACGGCGCACACAATGCCGCCGGTGCGGATGCGCTGTGCCATGCGGTCGATGAACTGCTCAAAATGCGCCGTCTGCACGTTGTGATGGGCATGGTGCGCGACAAGGATTACGCCACCTGTGTGCATCAGGTCGCCCGCCGCGCGGACGATTTCTACGCCTGTGTGCCCGATGCGGGTGAGCGTTCACTGGACGCCCACACCATCGCGGAGCTGGCGCGGCAGAGCTGCAAAAGCGTATATGAGTGCGAATCCGCCGAGCACGCCATCGAGCTGGCGCTCGAGCACGCGAAGATGAACGACTGTATCCTCATCTGCGGTTCGCTCTATCTCATCGGTGAATGCGAGAAGATTTTGCGCGGCCGACCGAAAGCGACAGATTAAAATGGAATAAACAGGTAAAATAAGGCTTGTACTTTGAAAGTATAAGCCTTATTTTTGTTTGCTTCGAGGTGACATATATGCTGCAAATCACGCAGAAAACGCAGGATGGCACACTGACCGCATCCTATACGGGCGAACTCGACCACCACGCAGCGCGGACGGCCATCGAGCAGACCGAGGATCTGCTCATCCTGTTCCCGTGCGAAAAACTGGTACTCGACCTGTCCGGGCTGACGTTCATGGACAGCTCCGGACTGGCAGTGGTGCTGCACCTGCACCGCACCTGCGCCCGCAGCGGACGGGAATTTTCCGTGCGCGGCACGCCGCCGCAGCCCATGCGGGTGTTCGAGGCGGCCGGTCTGCCGCAGGTGATGGTATTTGAAAGAGGTGAAGACTAATGCGGGCAGTCATCAACAAAATGAGCCTGAAGTTCGAGAGCCATTCGGTCAACGAGGCATTCGCGCGGCAGGCGGTCGGCGCGTTCGTCGCGCAGCTCGACCCGACGATGGAGGAGCTCGGCGACATCAAGACCGTGGTTTCCGAGGCGGTAACGAACGCCATTGTACATGGATATGCGAACAAATGCGGGTTTATCACGGTGACAGTGCGGCTGTTTGAGGGACGGGCGCTCGAGCTCAAGGTGAAAGATGCGGGCTGCGGCATCGAGAACGTCGAGCAGGCGCGCCAGCCCATGTTCACCACGGGCGACGATACGCGCAGCGGCATGGGCTTTACTATCATGGAAACGTTCACAGACAAGATGCGCGTGCGCTCCACGCCGGGCAAGGGCACGCTGGTGGCGATGGTCAAGGTGCTCAAGGAGCGGCGGGCGTGACCGGAAAAATGCGCGCACTGCTCGAGCTGGCGGGCGCGGGCGACCGCGAAGCCGAGGCGCGGCTCATCGAGGACAACAGCGGGCTCATCTGGTCGATCGCGCGGCGGTATTACGGGCGCGGCGTCGAGCCGGACGACCTGTACCAACTGGCGTGCGTAGGCTTCATCAAGGCGGTGCGCGGGTTCGATGCCGCACGCGGCAACGAGTTCTCGACCTATGCCGTGCCCAAGATCGCGGGCGAGATCCGGCGGTTTCTGCGCGATGACGGCGCGGTCAAGGTCAGCCGGGTCGTCAAGGAACGTGCGGTGCGCGTGCGCCGCATCCAGAGCGACTGGGAAAGCCGTCACGGCCGCTCCCCTACCGTATCCGAGCTGGCCGAGGCCGCCGGACTGACCGCCGAGGAAGTCGCGGCGTGCGAACAGGCGGACGTTTCGGTGGATTCGTTCGAGCGTGAGCTGTCCGGCGGCGGTCGGCTGGGCGATCTGGTCGGTGACGAGGGCATGGAGGAGCGCACCTGCCTGCATCTGTCGCTGCACGAGGCGCTGCGGCAGCTGCCCGACCGCGACCGGCAGGTCATTGCACTGCGCTATTCGCGCGACCTGACCCAGCAGCAGGTCAGCCATATCATCGGCGTGTCGCAGGTGCAGGTTTCGCGCATTGAGAAAAAAGCCATAGAGAAGCTGAGAGAGATGTTGAAAGAGTAGGTTCTCCTTTGAGAGCCTACTCTTTTTCGTGGTGCAAATTGAGGATGAAAAATGAATGTTTCAGTTGTACCGCTGTTTTTACGGAATCCACCCGAAACGGGTCATATCCACCTTACCGTCAGTGGTGAACTCCACGCCGTCCGCCTCGAGCAGCGCCCGCTGCACATCCTCTCCGCCGAACGCGAACGCCGGAGAGGTCCGTCCGTCTTTTGTCACCACGCGGTAGCACGGGATGCCCTCCGGGTTCGGGTTTGCGTGCAGCGCATAGCCCACCACACGCGCCCAGCGCGGGTTGCCGGCCAGCGCCGCAATCTGTCCATAACTCGCCACGCGCCCGCGCGGAATTTCCCGCACGACTGCATATATACGGTCAAAGCTGTTTGCCATGCCTGATCCTCCCTCCTTTTGCTTTATTATATCAAGTCAGACTGACAATATCCATGCCTTTTTCGGCCTTAAAAACTGTATAATTTTATCATGCTAAAGTATTGCATATGCAAAAAAAATGCTATATAATAAAATCGTCACCAAATATGAAAGCATTCCACTGGGATTACTTACGAAAGTAAGGTTCGAGTGGTATAGAATGTAAGGAGGACAATAAAAATGGCACTTACCAATTCTTATCTGCAGGGCGTGTACGAAACCGTGCAGAAGCGCAACCCGAATGAGCCGGAGTTCCAGCAGGCTGTATACGAGGTTCTGGAGAGCCTTGAGCCGGTTGTTGAAGCTCGTCCGGAGCTCGAGAAGAACGGCATCATGGAGCGCATCGTAGAGCCGGAGCGTATGCTTCAGTTCCGTGTCCCGTGGGTTGACGATCAGGGCAAGGTTCAGGTAAACCGCGGCTTCCGTGTACAGTTCAACTCCGCGATCGGCCCCTACAAGGGCGGTCTGCGTCTGCACCCCTCTGTTAACGCATCCGTTATCAAGTTCCTCGGCTTTGAGCAGTGCTTCAAGAACAGCCTGACCACCCTCCCGATGGGCGGCGGCAAGGGCGGTTCCGACTTCAACCCGAAGGGCAAGTCCGATGCTGAGATCATGCGTTTCTGCCAGTCCTTCATGACCGAGCTGTGCAAGCACATCGGCCAGTTCACCGACGTACCGGCCGGCGACATCGGCGTAGGCGGCCGTGAGATCGGCTTTATGTTCGGCCAGTACAAGCGTCTTCGCAACGAGTACACCGGCGTTCTGACCGGCAAGGGCCTGTCCTACGGCGGCTCTCTGGCCCGCACCGAGGCTACCGGCTACGGCCTGTGCTACTACATGAAGGAAATGCTCGCATACAAGGGCACTTCGTTCGAGGGCAAGACCGTTGCAATCTCCGGTTCCGGCAACGTTGCAATCTATGCCTGCCAGAAGGCTACCGAGCTGGGCGCCAAGGTTGTTACCATGTCCGACTCCAACGGCTTCATCTACGATCCGAACGGCATCAACCTCGATGTTGTAAAGGACATCAAGGAAGTAAAGCGCGGCCGCATCAAGGAGTACGCTGAGCGTGTTCCGGGCAGCACCTACACCGAGGGTCAGCGTCCGTGGGGCACCAAGTGCGACATCGCTCTGCCGTGTGCAACCCAGAACGAGCTGAATGAGGAGAACGCAAAGGCTCTGATCGCCAACGGCTGCAAGTTCGTAGCTGAGGGCGCTAATATGCCGTCCACTCCGGAAGCTGTTGCAGCATTCCAGTCTGCCGGCGTATTCTTCGGCCCGGCAAAGGCTGCAAACGCAGGCGGCGTAGCTACCTCCGGTCTGGAGATGAGCCAGAACTCCCTGCGTCTGAGCTGGACCTTCGAGGAGGTTGACCAGCGCCTGCACGACATCATGGTCAACATCTTCAAGACCTGCATCACCTCCGCTGAGAAGTACGGCCACAAGGACAACCTTGTTATGGGCGCAAACATCGGCGGCTTCGAGAAGATCGCTGACGCGATGCTGGCTCAGGGCGTTTGCTGATACGCTTTTTAGCACAATCGAAAGACCCGGACTTGTTCCGGGTCTTTTTTTCGGCAAATTTAGAGTTGCAGATACGCACTGGTGCACACGAGGCGCGTGAGCGCACTCGCCCTGTCCGGGCGGCAGCCCATTTTCCTGCACCCTTTTCATGGTGCAACCGAGTTGCGTTAGCAATACGCCGTTGCCGGGCTGGGGATTTCGCGCTCTGCGGAGCGCGGGAACGTTGCGCCGCCCCGGCGCTGGGGCAAAAAGGGAGGGACACCTACGGTTTCCCTCCCTCTTTGAACTCCTACCTTTCCCTCAGCAGCCTCGCGAACGAGCCTTACGGCCCTACTTCATAGGTAACTCGCATAAAGGAACGGGTATCGGCTTCCGTTTTCTGCGTTGCTGCGGCGTTATCGCGGCAGATTGCACGTGTTTTGCGTAAATACTGTCGCAGAGCTCTAACGGCTTGAGCGCAGCCGGAAAAGGAATGGCGCTTTGCGGCCTACGAACCGGTAACGGTACTGCCGTTCTCCTTTTTCGGTCCCACCTCTAAGTAGGAACGCTTGCGTTCCGTCGCTCCGAGGTATCCCAAAAGGGAAAGTTGGAGTCCCAAGAGGATAGAAAACCGTAGGTTGTCTATCCTTTTGGCCCCGCGCGGGAGCGCGAAATCCCAGCCCGGCAACGGCGTATTGCTTCGCAACTCGTGTGCACCACAGAACGGCTGCCGAGGAATGGGCTGCCGCCCAGTTACGGCATTGCGCTCACGCGCCTCGGTTGCACCATAAAAAGTGTGCAGAAAAAAGACCGCCTCCCGGCGGTCTTTTGCTTATTTACGCATTCTGCGAGAAATCCGCAAGGCGCAGATTCTCGTTATGGTCGGTCGCGTAGGTGATATTCCACGGCGAGGTGAACAGGAGCAGGCTGTTGCCCTTGAGGTCCTCAACGATCTTGGTGTCGCTCGTGAGCTGGAGCTTCTTGATGTCGAAGTCCTCCTCGTCGTTCTCTACCCAGCGAACGTGCTCATACGGCAGGTTTTCGCGGATGATCTCAACGTTATACTCGTTCTTCAGGCGGTACTCGAGCACCTCAAACTGGAGCACGCCGACAACACCGACGATGACCGATTCCATACCGGCATTCGGCTCGCGGAAGATCTGGATCGCACCCTCCTGTGCGATCTGCTCGACACCCTTGACGAACTGCTTGCGCTTGAGCGTATCCTTCTGGCGGACAACGGCGAACAGCTCCGGCGCGAACGTCGGGATGCCGGAGAACACGCACTTGTGCTTGGGGTCGCACACGGTATCGCCGATGGAGAACACGCCCGGGTCAAAGATACCGATAATATCGCCCGCGTAGGCTTCGTCTACGACCGAACGATCCTGTGCCATCAGCTGCTGCGGTGCGGCGAGCGCCATCTTCTTGCCGGACTGAACGTGCAGAACGTCCTGACCGCGCTCGAACTTGCCCGAGCAGATACGCATGAATGCGACACGGTCGCGGTGCGCCTTGTTCATATTCGCCTGAATCTTGAACACGAACGCCGAAAAATGCGGGTCGAACGGGGAGATAACGCCGATGTCGGCGGTGCGTGCGGTCGGCGGCGGTGTCATTTGCAGGAACTTTTTCAGGAACGGCTCAACGCCGAAGTTGGTGAGCGCGGAGCCGAAGAACACCGGCGACAGCCTGCCCTCGTGGACAGCCTTGAGGTCGAACTCATCACCCGCACCGGAGAGCAGCTCCACGTCGTCGATCAAAGTCTGGTACTGGTCCTCGGGCAGCAGACCCTCGAGGATGGGATCATCGATGGACAGGCGCTGCGCCTTGACCTCGTGACGGAAGTCCGCGCCCTCAAAGGCAATGACCTCATCGTCCATGCGGTCGTACACGCCCTTGAAGCGCTTGCCCGAGCCGATCGGCCAGTTGACGGCATAGGTGCCGATGCCCAGCTCGTTCTCGATGTCCTCAAGCAGCTCATACGGGTCGCGCGCCTCGCGGTCCATCTTGTTGATGAACGTGAAGATGGGCACGCCGCGCATCGCGCAGACCTTGAACAGTTTGCGCGTCTGTGCCTCGACGCCCTTGGAGGCATCGATGACCATGACGGCCGAATCCGCCGCCATCAGCGTGCGGTAGGTATCCTCGGAAAAGTCCTGATGGCCCGGGGTATCCAGAATGTTGATGCACTTGCCCTCATAGCGGAACTGCAGCACCGAGGACGTTACCGAAATACCGCGCTGCTTCTCGATCTCCATCCAGTCGGAAACGGCGTGACGGCTGTTCTTCTTGCCCTTGACCATGCCGGCCTCCTGAATGGCTCCGCCGTAGAGCAGGAACTTCTCGGTAATGGTGGTTTTACCGGCATCAGGATGCGAAATGATCGCAAATGTACGCCGATTTTCGATTTCTCTTTTCAGGTCTGCCACAGATTTTTTCCTCCCGATGATTGAAAATCTAATAAATCTGATTATTGTTATGGAATGTACACAGAATGTTCACAATTCCCTATTATGATTATAAGCGTGGAAAGCGTAAGATCCCCCCACATGTTCTTGCTTTCTACTCTCTATCCTACCTTTTATTGCGGGAGCAGCCGGACGAAAGTTCGGCTGTTCCTGTTTTTTTCGCCTTTTTTCAGGTAAAACAGGAGTTTTCTGCAAAATACAGAGGGTATTTCAGGTGCTGGCACATCTGCTGACAGTGCGGGCGGAACTGTCATTCCGCCCGTGCAGCCGGTAAGCCGTCAGAGCGCAAAACCAGTGCAATCTGCCGCGACTGCGCCGCGAAATGGGCGCACACTGTGCGCCCCTGCGGTAAACATAGACCGATACCCGTTCTTTTCAGCCTCACTTCCCCCAATACCGCCGAGGCGGCCCAAAGGGAAAGAGGATGATTCGCAAGAAGGAGGAAACCGTAGGTTTCTTCCTTCTTGTGCGCCCGCCGCGCAGGCGAGTACCGCCGTAACCTGCAGCACAGCTTTCCGCTGAACAAAACCCTAACATGGGAGCAAAAGAGCCTTACAGCTCTTTTCTGCCCTCCAGCGCTCTTGTCAGCGTTACCTCATCGACGAACTCCAGATGGCCGCCGACCGGGATGCCATACGCCAGCCGCGTAATTTTAATGCCGAACGGCTGCAAAAGCCGCGAAATGTACATCGCGGTGGCCTCGCCCTCGGTGTCCGGGTTGGTCGCGAGGATGACTTCCTCGGTTTCCTCCTCGGCCACGCGCTTTACCAGCTCGCGGATGCGGATATCATCCGGGCCGACGTGCCCCATCGGGGACAGCGTGCCGTGCAGCACATGGTACAGGCCCTTATACTCCTTGGTGCGCTCGAACGCGATCACATCGCGCGGCTCGGCCACCACGCAGATAAGTTTCTGGTTGCGGCTCTTGTCCGCGCAGATGGGACAGGTTTCGCTGTCCGTCAGGTTCTGACAGCGCTTGCAGGTGAACGTCTTGGCCTTGGCCTCGCGGATGGCATCCGCGAAGCGCTCCGCATCCTCTTTCGGCAGGTCGAGCACATGGAACGCCAGCCGCTGTGCGGTCTTCTGGCCGATGCCGGGGAGCTTCGCGAACTCCTCGATCAGCCGTTCGACCGGCGGTGCGAAAAGCTCCATTACAGCAGACCGCCCAGACCGCCGCCGATACCGCCCGTGATGGCAGACATCTGGCTCTGCGACTTGTCGGAAGCTGCCTTGAGCGCCGCATTGACGGCCGCAACGATCAGATCCTGCAGCATATCGATGTCGTCCGGGTCAACAACATCCGGCTTGATCTCGATGCTCTTGAGCGTAGAGGTGCCGGTGACAGTCGCGGTCACCATGCCGCCGCCCGCCGTGCCGGTGGACTCCATCTGCGCGATCTCCTCCTGCGCCTTGAGCATACTCTCCTGCATCTTCTGCGCCTGCTTCATCATTGCCTGCATATTCATGCCGCCGCCGAAGCCGCCGCCGAAACCCTTGCCCTTTGCCATAATAATTGTCCTCCTTAAAGCTCTTTGACTTGAATATCGAATGATTTAGCGCGGTCGATCAGCTCATTGACCGCGGTATTTTGCTTTTTTGCGGGCTGTGCCCCGGCCTCGCGCACCTTTACCTTGATGGGTGCGCCGTTGAGCCGTGCCGCCTGCTCGCGGATGACCGTATTGGTCGCCTGCTTTTCCGCCAGAATGACGGTCATTTTGTCCTCGCAGAGAATGACGAGTGCGCCATCCTCCATTACGCCCTTTGCGCTCAGCTTGAGATTGGTGTGCGTGCCGATGTCCACCTTGCCGGTAATGGCCTTGAGCAGCTCCTGCCAGTGCGGCCAGAGCGTCAGCTCCTGTGCGGGCTGCGGCTCGTCCTCGTCCTCGAGCACGGGCGCATCCTCATCTCCGGGCGGAGGCGGTGCATCCTCATCGCCCGGCAGAGGCGGCATTTCGTCACCCTGCACCGTGCGCTGCGGCACCATCTGCACCGGAACGCCGTTTTTCAACTTCTCCTCGAGCGCCTCCACGCGCCCGCCGAGTGTATCGTAATTGTCCGCACCCAGACTGCACAGCCGCACGGCGCACAGCTCGGCCTCCACGCGGCGGTTGGCCGCCGTACGCATATGGTCGAGCGAATCGCTGATAACACGGCTCCACGCGATGAGCGTAGAGGCCGCCAGTCCGTCGCACAGGGCTTGCAGCGTTTTGACCGTGTATGCGGGCGAAATGAGCGCGGAAACGTCGGTCTTGCTGGTCTTGACCAGCAGTGCATCGCGTATCAGACCGAGCATCTGGTCGTACACCGAGGCCAGATCGCGGCCCGCATTGTAATATTCGTCCAGCAGGCCGACCGCCGCCGCGAGATCACCCGTTTTCAGGTGCTCCGCAAGGCGGATGCCATCGTCCTGACCCATCACGCCGAGCGCCGCCGTCACGGTCTGCTCGTCCACCGCACCGGCTGCCGCCGCACGGTCGAGCATGGACAGCGCATCACGCATCGCGCCATCCGCCAGCCGCGCGATGAGCCGCGCCGCGCCCTCGGTCAGCTCGATGCCCTCGCCCGAGGCAACATCCAGCAGACGGCGGGCAATATCCTCCGCACCGATGCGGCGGAAGTCGAACCGCTGACAGCGCGACAGGATGGTCGCCGGGACCTTGTGCAGCTCGGTCGTTGCAAGGATGAACAGAACGTGCTCCGGCGGCTCCTCGAGCGTTTTCAGCAGCGCATTGAACGCGCCGATCGACAGCATATGCACCTCGTCGATGATGAACACGCGCTTTTTGACCTGCGCGGGCGTGTAGCGTGTTTCATCGCGCAGATCGCGGATGTTGTCTACGCCGTTGTTGGAGGCCGCATCGATCTCGGTCACATCCAGCACCGAGCCGTCCAGAATGCCGCGGCACGCCGCACACTCGTTGCACGGGTCGCCGTTCACCGGATGCTCGCAGTTGACCGCGCGCGCGAGTATCTTCGCACAGGTCGTCTTGCCCGTGCCGCGCGTGCCGGTGAACAGATAGGCATGGCTCAGCCGCCCGGACTGCAGCTGTGCGCGCAGCGTGTCCGTGATGTGCTGCTGGCCGATGACATCCGCAAAGGTCTGCGGACGCCATTTGCGGTATAAAGCCTGATACAAAGCGAACCTCCTCCCCGTAAAATAAAAGAGGCGGGCGTAAGCCCGCCTCAAAGCGTCTTTCCGCGAACCCTGTTCGCGCATAAAATCCGTCACTGCTTGCAGCGACCGCCGCAAAGCGGCATTCAATCGAACATTGCGGCAAGCCGTAATGTTCATAAAAACCCGCGGCATGAGCGTGGGTTTTTATACAGGACGGAGCAAAAGTTTCGACCATCGGGAGGAACTTTTGTCCCGCCGGGATTTGTCCGAGCCAACGGCTCGGCACATCCCTTTTTCGACTGAAAGCGTGCTTTCGGCCGAGAAAATCGTTCAGCGCCCCACAAGACCGCACACGGGCAGTTCGAATACACATATCCGGCTGCCTTTCCGCATTTCGGGCTCAGAATCGGCAAATCTGCGGCACACGATGGTTTCTGCTTAATGCTGCTCGGTTCCCCGCCTGACATGGTTCACAGTCCTCCGTTGCGCAGTACCGGTCCCTCATCGCCCTGTGAGTGGCTGCCTCGCCACATATGTGCTCCTCCCTGCCCGCATCATCCCCGCTGAAGCGGATTGCGGGTACAAGGCACCGCTAACGCCCCGATTTGTGCGGCCTTGTGCGGCGCTGAACAATTTCAATATTCGGTTTTCAGTTTGTGCATGAGCCTGCGGCTTTATGCTTCGGGATCTTCCGACCCGCCGCCGTCACCGCCGTCGCCGCCGTTGTCACCCGGATCGTCACCGCCGTCGCCGCCGTCATCCCCTCCGTTATCCGAGGGTTCCTCGTCGGAGCCGCCGTCATCCGAGGGTTCATTGCCGCTGTCGCCGCCGTTGTCCGAAGAATCACTGTGATTCGAATCGGAATTCGAATCGCTGTCCTCCTCGTCGTCGTCATAATAGTAATTATCGACGCCCATGCTTTCGAAATCATACTTGCTTTCGATGTTGTTGTGGCTGCAGGTTTCGGTCGGGACCTGACCCTTCCAGAACCGTCCCGTTGCGGCACGACCGGCAGCGCGGCACGCGCCGGAAGCCAGCAGACCGGTATCCATACAGTAGGTCGCTTCCTCGAAATCCTGCGGATGCGAGTCGAATACCAGACCGGAATCGCCCGCGTGGACCTTCTCCATCACGGCCAGCCAGATGTTCGCCGCATTGCGGCCATACAGGCCGTCCAGACGGTAGTTGTGCTCGTAGCCGACCCAAACCGCGCCGGAATACTTCGGCGTGATGCCGCAGAACCAGATGTCGGTGTTGGAGGTGGTCGTACCGGTCTTGCCGCCGGTTTCCACGCCGTCGAGCTGGATGCCGTAGGCCGTACCGTGTGCGGTAACGTTCTGCAGGCACTCGAGCATATAATACGCTGTACGGACGTTGGTGAAGCCCTTATCCGTACTCGGATCGTTCTCCATTACGGTGTTGCCCTCGCTGTCAAGCACCTTGGTGTAGGTGCGCGTACCGCCGTAGACACCATCGTTGATGAATGTTGCAAAGCCGCCTGCCATCTCACGAACGGTAACGCCGTCCGTCAATGCGCCGAGTGCCAGCGGTGCAAGGTCGATGTCCGACTGCACGGTGCCGTCCTCGTTGACACGGCTGTCCACCAGCTTGAAGCCAAGCTGCTGGGTCAGAAAGTTAAACGATACCTGCGGTGTCAGCGTTTTGAGAAGCTGTGCAGAAACCGTATTGAGCGAACGGGTCAGGCCCTCCTTAATGGTCAGCTGACGGCCGCTCGGATATTTGCCGTCGTTCATCGGCCACGGATTGCCCTCTTCATCCTCCATGAGCGCACGGTCATAGATCGTGCTGTCCGGCGTGACGATGCCGTTATCCATTGCCGGTCCGTAAGCCGAGAGCGGCTTGAGCGAGGAACCCGGCTGACGGCGTGCATCGGATGCATACGAGAAGCCTCGGCTGCTGGTCTTTTCGCCGCGGCCGCCGGCAATACCAACGATATCGCCCTGCTTGTCGGTGATGACCATGGCGCTCTGCGGGATCTCGCCGTACTTCTCGGTGTTCGGGAATACGTCGGAATCCGCCCAGACCTCATCGAGTGCCTTCTGCACCTTGGTATCAATGGTCGCGTAGATTTCCAGACCGCCGGAGTAGACCATATTCTCCGCAACAAGGCGGGAATAGCCCTTCTGGGTCATCAGATCGTTGATAACGTCCTTGATAACTTCGTCGGTGAAATAGCTGTAAGTGGACTTGATCTCCTGCTGATAATCCTCGTAGGGACGATAGTTGAGCTCCTCTGCCACTGCGGCATCGTGCTCCTCCTGCGTGATCATCTTCTGGTCGAGCATCTGCGCCAGAATGGTTTCCTGACGCTCCTTGACCTTGTCCGGATGGTTGTAGACATCGTAGATGGACGGATTGTTCGTCAGTCCGGCCAGCACCGCGCTTTCGGCAAGGTCGAGCTGTGAAACGTCCTTGTCGAAATACTGCATGGCGGCCGTCTGTACGCCGTAGCTGTTGTAGCCGAGGTAGATCGTGTTCAGGTACATGACCAGAATGCGGTCCTTGTCCTTGATCTCCTTTTCGAGCGCAAATGCGCGGAAGATCTCGTTTACCTTGCGCTTTACCGAATAATCGTTATCCGCCGTGATGTTTTTGATGAGCTGCTGCGTGATCGTCGAGCCGCCGTACTGCTGTCCGCCGATCAGCCAGCCCTTGACTGCACCGATCGTACGCACCCAGT
The DNA here is from genome assembly GCA_934504345.1 of uncultured Agathobaculum sp. Lineage (GTDB taxonomy): Bacteria > Bacillota > Clostridia > Oscillospirales > Butyricicoccaceae > Agathobaculum. Next base: position 25,587 of record CAKSVR010000008.1, read on the forward strand.
CAACGCCGTGGTGCTTGTAAAAGCGCTCGTCCTCGATCGCCACGACCGCATTCTTCAGGGTGTCCGGGATCTTATCGCTGTCCACCCATTCGCGGTTTTCTTTGCCCTTGATGGTTTCATACAGTACGCTCTCGCCGGTATCCGGATCGGTCGCGTAGATGAAGGAGTTCAGGTTCAGACCCAGCCCCTTGCTGATCTCCGTTGCGGTTTCTTTCGCAGACGGATTGATATAAACGTGCACATAGAACGCAAATGCGACACCGCAGAAGCATCCGCAGAGCACGCCGACCAGCACCAGTGTGAGCAGCACACGGGAGAAAAAGTGCCCGATGCCTGTTCCTCTTCTTTTGCCAGTTGCCAATTTGTTTTCCTCCTTGCCCCACGGTAAAGACCGCAAGGTCCTTTCGGGTAAGACGCGGAACGCATCCTATTTATTCCCGCACACAGCCGACAAATGCGCTGTGTAATTGGTTTGGACGATATGCCGCTGCGGCGATACCGCCTGATATAAGGCCAAATGAATTGTACAATAGCTGCCTGTGCCGCTTCTCTCTGGCAGTCTGCCGTCAAAGGAATAGGCACTCTGATAGCATTATAACACACGAGCGAACAAATTCCAAACATTTTTTACAGAGCTTTTGCATAATGCCTGTTTTTTGTGGGAACAATCAAAGAAAATCCCTCTATACAAAGGAGTTTTGACTATGATGCAGGGTTTTTATGTGCTCGCCATGCAGCAGGCCCGCCGCCGGATGCGGATCGCCGTGCCGTTCTGCCTCGCTGCGGCGGCAAGTCTGGTGCTTGCAGGACGGGCGCTGCTGTCCCCTTCCGCTGTTCCGGCGAGTGCCGCGGTGTCCTACACCGTCCGCAGTGAGCAGGACCGCCTGATCGTCCGCCAGAGCGACGGCACTGTCCTCCGCACCGCCATCGATACGCGCACGCTGCCCGCAGCTGACCGCGAAGCTCTGCGCGAGGGCATCATTCTGGACGATGCGGACGAGCTTGCCCGGCTTTTGGAGGATTACAGCTCGTGAAAGACGGATTTTGTTCTGCTCCCGCGCCTGCCGTACACAGGATATGTCAGCGGCGGAAAAAGTTTTCGTCCGCATTTTGCGCGGATAAGACTTTACTTTTTCGCCGTTTTGTATTATGCTGTAAGTGACGATAAACACCGACAGGTAGGATCGGAAAGGAGAACAAATATGCTTGACGGAACGAGAAAATTCAGTCTGGTAGACGAGTCCAACAAGGAGATGAAGCGCACGCTTACCGCTGTATATGATGCGCTCAAGGAGAAAGGCTACAACCCGATCAACCAGATCGTCGGCTATCTTCTCTCTGAGGACCCGACTTACATAACCAACCATAATAACGCCCGCAGCCTGATCTGCAAGATCGACCGCGATGAGCTGATGCAGGAGCTCGTACAGTTCTATCTGGATAACTGAGCTTCCGCACTTGACAGATGGCGCAGATGCGCTATAATGAAAGTAACAAAGGGCAATCCGGCACAGACGGTTGACCTTAGTTAGTGTTATTTAAAAAAATAACCGCACCGGGGCAAATGGGCGGTTATTTTTTTATGGTCTTGATGATTTCAAGAACAATAATCAGCATGATGATCTGCCAAATATTTTCCATAAAACCACCTCCCTCTTGGGAGAATGGTCAACCGCCTGTATGTCTTGCCGGATTACCCGCTTTTATTCTACAAAACATTCGGTATTTTGTAAAGCATTTCTGCGCTCTGTTACTTGACTTTCCTCGCAGATTTGCTATACTTAGAGATAGAAAAGGGCAATCCGGCACAGACGGTTGACCAGAGCGTTAATTATTTAGAAAATAACCGCGTACCTTGGTCGGGGGCGGTTATTTTTTTATGGTTTTAACAAATTCAAGCAGAATAAGTAGCATAATGATCTGCCAAATCTGATCCATAATACCACCTCCTTCTCAGGAGTGTGGTCAACCGCCTGTATGTCTTGCCGGATTGCTTATTCTTATTGTACTGTATCCATTTCACCTTGTAAAGACAAAAGAGGTATCTATGAACGGTTTTCTCCCTATTTCCAAACAGGATATGACCGATCGCGGGTGGTATTACTGCGATTTTCTCATCGTAACGGGCGATGCGTATGTCGATCACCCGTCGTTTGGCACGGCCATCATTTCGCGCGTGCTGGAGGATGCCGGCTACAAGGTCGCCATCCTCAGCCAGCCGGATTTCCGCGATGAGCACGACTTCCTCGAGATGGGCCGTCCGCGCTATGCGGTGCTCATCAACGGCGGCAACATCGACTCGATGGTCGCGCACTACACCTCCGCTAAAAAACGCCGCTCGGATGATGCCTACACGCCCGGCGGTGTGGGCGGCAAGCGCCCGGATCGCGCCGTCACCGTTTATTCCATGCTGGCGCGCCGCGCGTTCCCGGATACGCCGGTGTATCTCGGCGGCATCGAAGCCAGTCTGCGCCGCTTCGCGCACTACGACTACTGGGCCGACCGTGTCATGCCGTCCATCCTCGAATCCACCGGTGCGGACGGCGTGATGTTCGGCATGAGCGAACACTCGGTCGTCGAGCTTGCGAACAACCTCAAACACGGCAAAAAGGGCGCGGAGGCCTGCAAGGATGTGCGCGGCACGGCCTACATGGTGCATGATACTGACGATTTAGCGTTCGATTCGGTCGAATGTCCCTCGTATGAGGAGGTCTGCGCCAGCAAGCCGGACTATGCCCGTTCGGTCAAAATCCAGTACGATGAGCAGGATGCTGTTCGCGGCAAGGCCATCCTCCAGCGGCACGGCAAGCGCATCCTTGTGCAAAATCCGCCCGCAAAGCCGCTGACCACCGAGGAGATGGACCACGTTTATGCGCTGCCGTATATGCGAACTTACCATCCGTCCTACGAAGCGCTCGGCGGCGTGCCCGCCATTCAGGAGGTGCAGTTCTCCATCATCCACAACCGCGGCTGCTTCGGCGCGTGCAACTTCTGCGCGCTGGCGTTCCATCAGGGACGGTACATTCAGGTACGCAGCCACGAGAGCGTTATTGAAGAAGCGAAAAAGATCACGCAGATGCCCGGCTTCAAGGGCTACATCCACGATGTCGGCGGCCCGACCGCGAATTTCCGCTTTCCGGCCTGCAAAAAGCAGGAGAAATACGGCTGCTGCAAGGACAAGCGCTGCCTGTTCCCCACCACCTGTCAGAACATCGAGGCCGACCACACGGATTACCTCGAACTGCTGCGTGAGCTGCGCCGCATCGAGGGCGTGAAGAAGGTATTCGTGCGCTCCGGTCTGCGCTACGACTACATGATGGCCGAAAAGAACGATGCATTCTTCCGCGAGCTGGTCGAGCACCATATTTCGGGTCAGCTCAAGGTCGCGCCCGAGCACATGAGTGATAACGCTCTGTATTATATGGGCAAACCATCCTTTTCTGTATACGAGCAGTTCCGCGAGCGCTATGCCCGCATCAACCAGAAGCTGGGCCGCAAGCAGTACCTTGTGCCCTATCTGATGAGCTCGCACCCGGGCGCTACGCTCGACGATGCCATCATGCTGGCACAGTATCTCAACCGTGTCGGCTATATGCCCGAGCAGGTGCAGGACTTTTATCCGACTCCGGGTACGCTGTCCACCGCGATGTACTACACCGAGATCGACCCGCGCACGATGAAGCCGGTCTTTGTGGCGAAAACGCCCGAGGACAAGGCCATGCAGCGCGCTCTGCTGCAATGGCGGCGGCCGGATAAGCGGCCTATCGTGCTGGCGGCACTCAAAAAAGCGCACCGCGAGGATCTTATCGGCTACGGAAAGGAATGCCTTATCCGTCCGAACCGCGGCGGCGAGCAGTTCACGCCGGGCAGCAAGCAGCACAGCACCAGCCGTCACGGCGTATCCAACGGCGGCAGACAGCAGAACAGCGACCGCCGTCATTCCGCACCCAATAACAGCAAGCGCAGTGCGCCGAACGGCAAGCGTCCTGCATCGCGCCCGGCTCAGGCCAAGCCGACACAGGGAAAGAAATCCGGCTGGGCAAAACCCAAAAAGAAAAAATAATTTTCACGTTGGAACTTTTCGCACCGCCTTTCGTCTATACTATCAGAATGACGAAAGGCGGTGCTTTTTATGAAAAAACGTACATTGGCAATGCTTCTTGCGCTGCTGGCGCTTTCGCTGACCGGCTGCGGCAATGCCGAGCCGAAAACCACGGAATCCGAGGTCGGCGCACAGAGCACAGATGACGCAGCTGCCCTGCCCGATACGACCGAGCAGAAGCCGGTCGCGGACGCACCCATGATGGTGATGGTGGACAACACCCTGTACCAGTCCGCCGGTGAGGTCAGCACGGTCGAGGGCCGCTGCGGCAATATGGACGGCGAGATCACCTCGCAGACGGCAAACGGCACGGACGCGCCCACCGAGAACGACCAGTCCAACTTCGGCACGGGCTACGGCTATCAGCGCATGGATGGCCATATCGAAGTGCTGATCGACAACCAGTGGATCGTGTTCAAGCCCATCACCGACTCGGATGTATAAAAAATTCCGTCCGATGCCTTATTTTATTTGACAAGTCCCCAGTCGTGCTTTATAATAGTAACGAACAAAGGAGTTCGTCCCGCAAATGCGGGTCGAACTCCTGTTTTTATTTTTAGGATAAGGAGGGCAATCTGCCCCATGGACGAAATCGATCTGAAACTGCTGCGGCTGCTGCAAAAGAACGCCCGCACCCCCATCAAAGCCCTTGCAGGCGAGGTTCGCCTGTCCTCCCCGGCGGTTTCCGCACGCATCGAGCGATTGGAAAAACAGGGCGTTATCCGCGCGTACACGCTCGACCTTGACCCGCTCCAGCTGGGCCATCACATTCTGGCGTACATCCATCTGGATATGCAGCCCACTCAGAAAGAGGAATTTTACCCGTTCATCGCCGCGTGCTCCAATGTGCTCGAGTGCAACTGCGTGACCGGCAACTACTCCATGCTCATCAAGGTGTCGTTCGCTTCGACACAGGAGCTTGACGGCTTCATCGGCCGCCTGCAAAAATTCGGCAAGACCGAAACGCAGATCGTGTTCTCGTCGCCGGTGCCGCCGAGAGCCATCGTGGTATAACAAAAAGCCTGCTCACGCAGGCTTTTTCTTTTATCCACAGGATGGGGATAATTTTGATTTGTGAATCTGTTCTCTGGTGCACACGCGGCGCGTGAGCGCTGCGCCGTGACTGGGCGGCAGTCTATTCCTCGGTATCCGTTCTATGGTGCACACGAGTTGTGTTAGCAATACGCCGTTTCCGGGCTGGGGATTTCGCGCTCTGCGGAGCGCGGGAACGGGCCGCTCGCGCGGCAGGCGCAAAGAGGGAGGGACACCTACGGTTTCCCTCCCTCTTTGAACTCCTACCTTTCCCTCAGCGACCTCGCGAACGGGCCTGACGGCCCTACTTCGTAAGTAACTCGCATAAAGGAACGGTATCGGCTTCCGTTTTCCGCGCTGTCGCGGCGTAATCGCGGCAGATTGCACGGTTTTTGCGTAAAGGCAGTGTAGCAGAGCGCTAACGGCTTGAGCGTAGCTGTGAAAGGGATGGTCGGCGTTAAGCCGAGCCTATCAGGTGGTAACGGTACTGCCGTTCCTTTTTCGGTCCCACCTCTAAGTAGGAACGCTTGCGTTCCGTCGCTCCGAGGTATCCCAAAAAGGGCGGAAGATGGAGTCCCAAGAGGATAGAAACCACCGTAGGGGGTGTCTATCCTTTTGGAAACCGTTCCCGCCGTCCGCAGACGGCGAAACTCCCCAGCCCGGAAACGGCGTATTGCTTCGCAACTCGATTGCACCATGAAAAGGCTGCCGAGGAAAAGACTGCCGCCCAGTCACGGCGTAGCGCTTACGCGACTCGTGTGCACCGGAGAACGGCTGCCGAGGAATGGGCTGCTGCGTATCGGCCAATCAGAATTTACTGCATCTTCTCCGCTGCCAAATCTGCCAGCTTCGCATACTCTTCCAGGCTGAGCCGTTCGCCTCTCACGCGGGCATCCAGACCCGCCGCCTCGACCAGCGCGGTGATCTCGTCCTTGCCCATCGATGCGCCGAGCACCGGGCCGAGCGCGTTGACGAGCGTTTTCCGGCGCATATTGAACGCCGCGCGCACGAGCGCAAAGAACAGCTTTTCGTCCCTGGTTTGCACGGCAGGCTTATCCAGCGGCACGAGCTTCAAGACCGCCGAATCGACTTTCGGCTTGGGCACGAAGCAGTCCGCCGGAACGTCAAACAGGATCTCCGCCTTGGCATGATACTGCACATAGATGGAGAACGCCGAATACGCCGCTGTGCCCGGCTCGGCGCAGATGCGCTGCGCGACCTCTTTCTGCACCATGACCGTCACCTGCCGGAACGCGCCGCTCTCGAGCAGCGCCGTGATGGCCGGTGTGGTGATGTAATACGGCAGATTGGCACACGCAATGGCCTTTCCGTCCCCGAATTTCTCCTTGCAGAGCGCCGCAAGATCGGTTTCCAGCACATCGCCGTGTACGACCTCGAAATTATCATACTCCGCGAGTGTTTCCGCCAGCACGGGCATGAGCGCCCGGTCAAGCTCGACCGCCACGACCTTATCCGCGCGCCGGCACAGCTCCGCCGACAGACAGCCCATGCCCGGGCCGACCTCGATCGCATTGCCGTATTCGGCGGCGCCGCTCATCTCCGCGATACGGCGCGGCACGCTCTCGTCCGTCAGGAAGTTCTGACCGAGCGACTTGGAAAAATGGAAGCCGTGCCGGCCCAGCACTGCCCGGATGGTTTCAATATCACATAAATTCATTCGTTTCTCCCCTTTTTGACCGAAAAAGACCGGCGGCAGAGCGCCGCCGGTCCTTATGTAATGCACTTTGTATTGTTAGAGCAGAGCTTACTCTTCGCCCTCGATCAGGCCGTAACCGCCTTCCGCGCGCTTGTAAACAACGGCGTGGATATTGTCGTTGTCGGCGTTGCGGAAGAAATAGAACTGGTGATCGAGCAGGTTCATCTGGAGGATGGCCTCGTCTACGCACATCGGCTTTACGTCAAAGCGCTTGCGGCGTACAACGTCGAAATCCTCCTCGGCCATGGCTGCCTTCTGCTCTGCCATCTTATCGAATGCACCCTCGCGCAGGCGCTTCTCCAGACGGGTCTTATGCTTGCGGATCTGGCGCTCGATGCTGCTGATGGCGCCGTCTACGGAAGCATACATATCAGTCGTCGTTTCCTCGGCGCGTACGACCAGACCGACCTGACGCACCGTGATCTCGACCGTCTGCTTGCCGCGCAGCTCGCTGAACGTAAGCGTGGTGTCGGAATCCTGCTGGAAGTAGCGATCCAGCTTTTCGACCTTACGCAATGCATACTGACGCAGCTCGTCCTCGATCTTGATTTTTCTCTCGACGATAGTGAACTTCATAAAATCATCTCCTAACAGGCGTAAACCGCCTTTGATGGCTTTATCCGCGGCCGCCGTGGTGCGGCGGAAACGGTATTGGGTTTTTGCTATCTTCAGTATAGCACACCCTATGCAACTTGTCCAACAATTTTTCAGAAGTTCACAATTTGTTCAGCATATTCCCCAAGAAACTTTACAACATCTTGGCAGTGGTGCTTTCCTTACAGCTCACCCTCGGCGTGGCGGGTGACATGGCAGGAAATGTTGACCACACACGGCAGGCCCGCGATATGCGTGCCGAACGGCTCGATAGCGCACGCGAGCGCGGTTACCGTGCCGCCGAGGCCCTGCGGGCCGACACCGGAGGCGTTGACCTTGTCAAGGATCTGCTGCTCCATCTCGGCGTAGACCGGATCGGCGTTGTGCTGATCGACCGGGCGCAGCAGCGCACGCTTTGCAAGGTACGCGGCCTTGTCGCTCGTGCCGCCGAGTCCGACACCGATGACGATCGGCGGGCACGGGTTGGAGCCCGCATGGATGCACGCATCCGCGATGAAATCCACGATCTGCTCCTTGGTGGCAGCAGGCGTGAACATCTTCATCTGGGTCATGTTCTCCGAGCCAAAGCCCTTGGGCGCAACCGTGATCTTTACCTTGTCGCCCGGAACGACCGAGGTGTACAGGATGCACGGCGTATTGTCGTTGGTGTTCTCGCGGCGCAACGGGTCGCCAACCACCGACAGGCGCAGATAGCCGTCGATGTAACCGCGGCGCACGCCCTCCGTTACGGCATCCTCGAACGAACCGCCGGTCAGATGTACGTCCTGACCAATTTCCGCGAACACGATCGCCATGCCCGTATCCTGACAGACCGGCACGTTGTTCTCGCGCGCAAGGTCGCAGTTGGCGATCATCTCACCGAAGATGGTCTTGCCGAGCGGCGATTCCTCCGCGTTCCGGCCGTCTACGAATGCCTGCCGCAGATCGGCGGGCAGATAGTAGTTGGCATCAATGCACAGCTGGCGTACCAGCTTGGTTACTTCCGAAACCTCAATCGTCCTCATTTTGTCCTCCTGTATTCCGGTGCGCCGTTTACGAAAACAGCCTGCACCTGAGTTGCAATATCCAGCGGATCACCGCTCCACAGCACGCAGTCGGCATCCAGACCGGCTTTCAGACTGCCGATGCGATCCTCCATGCCCGCGATCTTCGCGGGGACAGACGTTACCGCCCGCAGCGCATCGGTCTTATCCATGCCCGCGCGCACGGCCAGCATGAGCGCCATCGGCAGCAGCCGCAGCGGTATCTCCGGGTGATCGACCGTGATGGCGGTTTCGATGCCCGCCTTGCACAGCAGTCCGGGCGCGGCATCCGACAGATTGCGAATCTCCGGCTTGGAGCGGTCAGTCATATACGGGCCGCTGACCACCGGAACGTGCTCCTCGGCCAGCAGGTCGGCCACAAGGTGCGCCTCCGTGCCGTGGATGATGACGGCGCGCAGTCCGAACTCTTTCGCGATACGCAACGCGGTGAAAATATCGTCCGCGCGGTGCGCGTGGAAGTGCGCCTCGGCCTTGCCCCAGAGAAGCGGCTGGAGTGCTTCCATCTTGATGTCGAAATCCGGCTCGTCCTGCTCCGGATCGTCCTCCGCACGCGCCTTTCGCGAGAAATATTCCTTGGCCTTGTACAGCTCCTCGCGGATGATGGCCGCCGTCGCCATGCGGGTGACGGGCGTTTCGTCCTTGTCGTGGTAGACAGACTTCGGGTTCTCGCCCAGCGCGAACTTGATCGCCAGCGGCGCTTTGAGTATCATGTCGTCCACGCGGCGGCCCGCCGTTTTGAGCAGCGCGATCTGTCCGCCGATGGGATTGGCACTGCCCGGGCTGACAGCCGCAGCCGTCACACCGGCCTCCAGCGCCTCGCGGAAGCTGCGGTCGAACGGGTTCACGCCGTCCAGCGCCCGCAGATGCGGCGTAGCCGGGTCGGTGTCCTCGTTGCCGTCCGCGCCCTCGAAGCCGAGGCCGTCCTCGTACAGACCGATGTGCGAGTGGATGTCGATGAGGCCGGGTGTCAGCACGCCGCCCTCGCCGTCTATGACGTTTTCGCAGTCCGGCGCTTCGCCCTCGCCCATCGAGGTGATTTTGCCGTTTTCAAGCAGAATCCAGCCGAAAAAGCGAGAATCCTGCTCGTCCATCGTCCAGATGCTGATATTTTTGATGAGTGTTTGATTCATGGAAAACCTCTTCCAAAAACTGTTGACAACTATGGTAATTTATGGTATATTTATCATGGCGGTTGGGAAAGCCGCCATGCACCGTTCATATCTTTATCCCCACAATCCTTATTTTGGCGCTCTTTCGCAAGAAAGGGCGCGTTTTTTTGCGCTGCCGCGCAAAAACGGGGCACGCGAGGCGTGTGAGCGCTGCGCCCTTTCCGGGCGGCAGCCCGTTCCTCGACAGCCGTTACACGGTGCACACGAGGCGCGTGAGCGCTGCGCCGTTTCCGGGCGGCAGCCCGTTCCTCGGCACCCTTTTCATGGTGCAACCGAGTTGCGGAGCAATACGCCCTTTCCGGGCGGGGGATTTCGCGCTCTGCGGAGCGCGGGAGAACGGCGCTCCCGCGCGGGGCCAAAAGGATAGACAACCTACGGTTTTCCACCCTCTTAGGAAGCTCCCCTTTTCCCTTTGGCAACCTCGCGAACGGGCCTTGCGGCCCTACTTCGTAGGTAACTCGCATAAAGGAACGGTATCGGTTCACGTTTTCCGCGTGGCTGCGGCGTAATCGCGGCAGATTGCACGGGTTTTGCGTAACTGAGTGTAGCAGAGCTCTAACGGCTTGAGCGTTGCTGTGAAAAGGATGGTCGGCGTTAAGCCGAGCCTATCAGGTGGTAGCGGTACTGCCGTTCTCCTTTTTCGGTCCCACCTCTAAGTAGGAACGGAACGTTCCGTCGCTCCGAGGTATCCCAAAAAGGGCGGAAGATGGAGTCCCAAGAGGATAGAAACCACCGTAGGGGGTGTCTATCCTTTTGGAAACCGTTCCCGCGCTCCGCAGAGCGCGAAATCCCCAGCCCGGCAACGGCGTATCGCTCACGCAACTCGCGTGCACCAGAGAACGAATACCGAGGAAAGGGCCGCTGCCCATGGACGGCGTATCGCTCACGCGACTCGCGCACCCCGGAAAACGGCTGCTGTAAAACGGGCTGTGCTCCCGAATGCTCCGCAAACGCCCGGATAAAAGCAAAACCGAGGTTTCCCTCGGTTTTCTTCTTTATCTGCGGCGGCGCGAACCGTTCTTGCGGTCGGTCGCGTGGCGCACATCCGCCTGACGGCTTTCGCTGTCCGACATGAACGCTTTCAGCTTATCCTCAAAGCTCATGGTGGACGGGTCCTTCGGTGCCTGCTGTGCACGGCCGCGCGGCGCGGACGAACGCTGGAAACGCGGCTGGCGCGGCGCATAGCCGCCCTCACGGCGATCCTGGTGCGGCTGGCGCGGCTCCTGCGGCTGCGCCTTCTTAATAGACAGATTGATGCGGCCCGCCTGATCGATGTTGATGATCTTCACCTTGACCTGCTGGCCTTCCTGCAAGAAGTCCTTGATGTCGTTTACGAACGTCGATGCAACCTCCGAAATGTGCACCATGCCCGACTTACCCTCGGGCAGCGCAACAAATGCACCAAACTTGGTGATGCCGGTTACCTTGCCCTCTACGATCGCTCCCACTGCCAAATCCATATAAGCTGTTTTGCCTCCGTTATTATTTCCCTTTTACCGGCTGGACGTATCCACAAAAATACGTTCTCCCGGCTCCGCATAGCCCAGTTCCGAGCGTGCCATTTCGCCGATGTCCTCCTCCGAGATGCCGCTCTGCATTTCCTCCCGAAGCGTTTCATTGGCTTTCTGGTATTCCTCCACCCGCAGGGTCAGCGACGAGAGTTCCTCCCGCTTGGCCTTGATCTGCGTTTGCAGGCCGATAACGTGAACGACTGCGTAGATCAAAAACACCAGCACCGCAATTCTGAGCATAACTGCTGCTGCACGTTTTGACATTCGCTCACCTCATACCGTTTTACTGCACGCACCAGACTGATACAGTTTTTATTTTATACCTTTTCCGCGAAAAAGAAAAGAGGCTTTTCTAAATTTTTTCGCCCAAAACAGAATTTTTTCCGGTTTGCACCGCTGCCTTGCCACCGTTTGACAGTGCCGCCGCAGCTCCTGTCCCCGGCGATGCACTGCCGCAGCGCCCCGTGCGAGGCGGTCGAGCACTGCTCTCACCTCGCCGCTGAGCGCGGCAAAGTACAACGAAGCGCCGCCCGCGGCCGAAACCACGACGAAGCTCCTCGGCTGACCGGCCGCCGCCAGCAGCCCGAATTCAAACAGCCCGCCCAGCACGATCAGCCAGAACAGCGCATCGAACAGCGCCGTGCCGCCCGTGCCGCAGTGCGCGGCCAGCCGAACAGCCCGCAGCACATCATACACCGCGCCGATGCCCACGCCGAGCAGCAGGCTTTGCAGCACCAGCGTGATCTGCTCCTGATTGGTGAATGCCGTCATGCCGCCTCACCCGCCGAACAGCCGCCGGAGCAGACTGCCGCGCGGCTGCACGCTGTCGTCGTACTCCAGCAGCCCGACCTCGCCCTGAATGATGAGCTCACCGGCCTCGAGCTGCAAGCGCTCAACGTGCAGGCCCTGTCCGCGCACGACCAGCATCCCACGCACGGTTTCGAGCAGCACCTGCTCCTCGTCAAAGCTCTGCACATCGGTCACACCCGAAATGGTCAGCTTTTCCCGTCCCTCCAGGATGACACTGTGCGGCATCTCACGGTTTCGTTCCTCCTGTGCCATGCGCTCCCCTCCCTATAAAAATATCCCGCTCCACAATCTATGCGGGAGCGGGATACTTTATTACAGTTCGCGGTACAGCGCGGAGGCATCCGCCTTGAGCGTATGCTCGGCGATGTTCAGCACCTCCACCTTCATGGTGCGCTGACCGAATGCGATCTCGATCACATCGCCGATCTTCACCTGATACGACGCCTTGGCGGACTTGCCATTGACCGTGATACGGGCGGCATCGCACGCATCATTTGCGACCGTGCGGCGCTTGATGAGGCGCGATACTTTCAAATATTTATCTAATCTCACTTGTTTCCGTCTACCTTATCCTTCAAAACTTTGCCCGGCTTGAACACCGGCATGGTCGCCGCGGCAATGGCGATCTCCTCGCCCGTGCGCGGATTGTGGCCCGTGCGTGCCGCACGTTCCTTGGTTTCAAACGTACCGAAGCCGCTGATCTGCATTTTGCCGCCCGCCGCCATCACATCCGCGATGGCAGTGAACATGGTGTCGATCGTCTTTTCGGTATCCTTCTTGGAAAAGCCGGTCTTTTCGGCAACCAGCGTCACCAGTTCGCTTTTATTCATGCTTTTGCTCCTTTTATGCGTGTTCCTTGTGTTTTGCGCTGTCCCACAGGGCATCCAGCTCGGTGAGCGACAGATCGGCCAGCTTTTTGCCCGCGGCGTTCGCCTGCTGTTCCATCTCCGCGAAGCGGCTGACGAACTTGTTGCAGGTCTTTTCGGCGGCGGCCTCCGGATCGATCTTCAGGTGGCGCGCCACATTGACCGAAGCGAACAGCAGGTCGCCGAGCTCCTCCTCCGGGTTTCCGTCGCCGTCGATGGCGCGGCGCACCTCGTCGAGCTCCTCCTGCACCTTGTCGAGCGCATCGCCCACGTTATCCCAGTCAAAGCCGATCTTTGCGGCCTTTTTCTGCAATTTCTCCGCGCGGATAAGGCTCGGCAGGCTCTTTGCCACGCTCGCGAGCGTCTGCGTTTCGGTTTTCTGATGCTTCTCCACGCGCTTGAGGTCATCCCAGTTCTTGAGGATCTCCTCCGTCGAGCCGACCTCGACATTGCCAAAAATATGCGGATGGCGGAAGATCAGCTTTTTGCAGATGCCGTCCGCCACATCGTTGATGTCGAACGTGCCCTTTTCTTTTTCCATCTGCGTGTGGAACACGACTTGGAGCAGCACATCGCCGAGCTCCTCTTTCATGTGCTCGGTGTCCTCGTCGTCGATGGCCTCGCATACCTCATAGGTTTCCTCGATGAAGTTGCGGCGGATGGAATGATGATCCTGCTCCCGGTCCCACATACAGCCGTCCGGCGCACGCAGGATCTCCATGATGCGGAGCAGATCTTCGAACTTATACGATTCTTTTATCTCAAAATCAACCATTTTTGCACTTCCTGATTTCTTTGTTTACTTCAAATGCAGCATATCCGCGATTTTTTCGCCCTTGGGCAGCAGCAGGACATCATCCCGCTCGACTGCGCGCAGCGCCAGCAGCAGCACCGCATATACGACCACTGCCACACCGATGCACATGAGTGTCACCAGCTTGTCGAGCATCGAGCCTGGCGCCGCATTCAGCGCACCGGTCAGCACGCGCTGCGCGATGAACACCGCCGCGCTCATGCCGAGCGCAGCCGCCAGCGGGCGGCCGACCGTTTTACCGACCGGCGGCAGTGCGTTGGACAGCCGCTTGATGTGGAACAGGTTGATGAGCGCGATCAGCCAGTAGCACACTGCCGTGCTGATGGGCGCACCCGCGATATTGAGCTCTGCATTGCCGATGAGAAAATAGTCGCCCAGCATTTTAACGACCGCACCCGCAAACATCGAAACGAGCGGCAGGTCGATGCGGCCGAACGCCTGCAAGGTCGCATTCGTGACAGCCACGAGCGCCACCGCCGGAACCGCCCAGCCGAGCAGACCCATCAGCTGGCCGCCCAGCACCGTGCCCTGCGAATAGAACATCCGCAGGATGGGCCCGGACAGCATGACAAAGCCCGCGCCGGCCGGCAGCGTGATGATGATGGTCATACGCAGGGTCGTGCCCAGCGTTTTGGATACCTTGGTGTGGTTCTGCGCCGCACGGGCGCTTGCGATGGTCGGCAGCACGCTGACCGCCAGCGCGGTGATGAGCGTCTGCGGCAGATTGAAAAAGTTGATGGCCTGACCCGTGTAAATGCCGTAGGTGGACATCGCCTCGCGCGCCGTCATGCCGACCGCCGGACTTTGCAGCCGCGACGAGATGAGCGCAACGTCGATAAGATCGGTCAGACTCATGACTGCCGAGCTGATGGTGATGGGGATGGACAGGCTGAGCAGCGTTTTCGCCAGCTGGCCTGCCGGGCGCACGCTGTCGTTCAGCGCGTGGACAGTCGTGCTGCTGTGCCGCGTCACCGCGCCCTGAATGAGCATATACACGGCGGCGGCCGCCTCACCGATGGTAACGCCGAGCACGGTCATTGCCGCGACAATCGGGTCGGAAAAGCTGTGCTGCACGGCGTAATGCGCCAGCCCGAGGCCGATGAACAGCTTGCCCATCGCCTCGATGACCTGCGAAACCGCCGTCGGCACCATGTTCGAGCGGCCCTGATAGTAGCCGCGGAACACCGCGAGGATGGACACCATCAGCACACTCGGCGCGATGGCCATGACGGCCAGACGGGAGTCCGCGCTCTTGATCCATTCCGCGAACGTGCCCGCGCCGAAGAACAGCGCCACCGAGCACAGCGCGCCGACCGGCACGAAGATGCACGCCGCCACGCGAACCGTGCGCCGTACCTCGTGCTCTCTGCCGCAGGCTGTCGCCTCCGCGACCATTTTCGCCAGCGCGGCGGGCAGACCCACGGTGGATACCATCAGCATCGCCGTATAGATGCGGTACGCTGCGCTGAACATACCGAACGCCGGGGAATCCTTGCCGCCGATCATGTTGAGCAGCGGGATCTGGAAGAACGCGCCGATGACCTTGACGACAAGGCTTGCGATCATCAAAATGAACGCACCCTGTATGAAATTCTGTTTTTTACGCTGCAAGCGCCGCACGCTCCTTCTCCATTTGAAAATGGGCACAGCTGCCCCTGCATAGTAGTTTATATGTCATGCCGCGCAAGATTATAACTCTTTGCCGCACGCCGAGCAGAACGCATCGTCCCTGCCGCACGGCTTGCCGCAGTGCGGGCAGGCCGTTACCGAACGCAGCTCCGCCAGCTTTTCGCGCAGCTCCGCCAGCTTTTCCTGCTTGGCATCGACCTGCGCCATCTTTTCGTCCATTTCCTCGTTGGTGACCTCCGCGCCGCGGTGCAGATCGTACACCAGCTTGCCGATCTCCTTGTACAGCGCTTCGCACTCGGTATTCAGGTCAAAAATCTGTAGATTGATGCGGGTCGCAAGGGCAAGATCGTTCGCCTTTTTGCCGGCCACGCCTGCCGCATGACGGGATACCCTGCCGGTCTTATCCGCCATATCCTTTACTTTATCCAGAAAAGCCTGCATTTTCATATCCATAGCTTGTCGCTCCTTCCGATGGGGCACACGCCGCCATTATCGGTCATTGGTGATGCCACTGTGTGGTATTCCATTATACTTCACGCCCTGTTAAAAAGCAATATCAGCCGATAAACTCGTGCAGAACGGAATCCTCCGGCATATACGGCTTGTAGTCGATGGGCGCAACCGTATCCAAAATGCTGCCGAGCGGCGCAAGGTCGGCCTGCTCGAGCGCCTCCTCCTCGCCATGCAGCGCTCTGCCGATGTGCTGCATGAGGATGTTGGTTTCATACGGCAGATAAGTGTCCACCGTCAGGTCGGCCTGCCCACGGTACGGCGAGATATACAGCCGTTCGCCGCGGCGCACCGAGTTCCACTGCTTGAGGGTGTGCTCGATCGAGGTGCTGCGGAACAGGCTGTCGCGCACGGCGCGGCGCAGGAAGCGCAGCATATACGGCTCGACACGCACATTCCGGTCGGTCAGGATGACGCTCGCCACCGACAGATACACGCTCGTCGCGTGCTTCTCCAGCTCGCCCATGATGACCGGATTGAAAGCATGGATGCCCTCTATCATCACGATCTCGTCCTTGTGGAGCTGCACTGCGCGGTCGTTGCGATGCGAGGTGCGCGTTTCAAAGTCGAAGCGCGGCACGAGGATCTCCTCGCCCGCCACAAGACGGGTCAGGTGGTCGCGCAGCAGATCAAGATCCATGCACTCCGGGCTTTCGAGGTCGTTTACGCCGTTTTCCTCGTCGAACGGGATGTCATAAGTGCCCGAGGTGCGGTAATAATCGTCCATCGAGATCATGTGCGCGTGGATGCCCGCCAGCTCGAGGATGCGCCCGATGCGGTCGTTCGTGGTGGTCTTGCCGGACGAGGACGGCCCGTTGATGAGCACGATGGGCTTTCGCTTGCAGTTCGCGGCGATCTGGTCTGCCACCAGATGCAGCTGGCGGTGATAGCCCTCCTCACAGTCATGCACAAAGGCCTCCGCATCGTGTTCTGCGCGGTGATTGATGTATTTCAGGGTGTATTCTGCCATAGTCAGTCCCTCCTTGCGGATTCACTCACTCATTTCCATAGTTCGATCATTTCTTGGGGAACAGCAGCTTTTTCTTGCCGTTTGCCAGTCTGTCCGCCGCCTGAATGTATTCGAGCGGGTATTTCGGGTTGTTGGCGCGCTCGATCCACCCGGTTTCGCGCACCACGCGCTTGGAAACACCGCCCGCGCCGAGCGACAAAATCGTTTGCAGCTCCTCCATCATGCTGACGTTGTAAAAGCATTCGGTGTCCGGCCTGCACCAGCCGACATTCTCAAAGCCGCCCGCCGTGAACTTCTGCCGATAGAGATAATACGGCCCGTAACCCGCATTTTGCAGCGCATGAGATGCGCCGTCCAGCATTTTGAAAACCGTATCGCGCCGGGCGGAGGCCGCCGCCTTGTCGGTCAGGTCTGCGCCGCGCTTGATGGCCAGCGTGTGCACCGTGATGTTCTCCGGCGAAAGTCCCAGCAAAGTATCCACAGTCTGTGCAAAGGTTTCGGCGGTGTCGCCGGTCAGGCCCGCGATGAGGTCCATGTTGATCTCGTCAAAGCCCGCCTGCCGCGCCTCGTCAAACGCGCGGAGCACATCGGCAGCGCCGTGTCTGCGGCCGATAGCCGCCAGAACCGCATCGTTCATGCTCTGCGGGTTGATGCTCACGCGGCCAACGCCCGCGCTTTTGAGCACGCGCAGCTTTTCCGGCGTGATGGTATCCGGACGTCCCGCTTCCACAGTATATTCACGAAGCTGCGAAAAATCAAAGCTGTTTTCCAGCGCCGAGAGCAGCCGCGCGAGCTGCTGCTCGTCCAGCGTGGTCGGCGTGCCGCCGCCGATGTATACGCTCTGCACCCGCTTGCCCGCTTCGCGGACGAGCGCCGCCGTTTCCTCGATCTCGCGGCACAGCGTATCCAGATACGGCTCGATGAGCCCCGCCGACTGCGCTGTTGTCGCGGATACGAACGAGCAGTAATAGCACCGCGACGGGCAGAACGGGATGCCGACATACAGCGAAATATCGTTCTCCCCGATGGTCTTGTCCATCTCCATCGCGGTCGCCGCCGCGCGGATGGTCAGCGCCGTGCGCTCAGGCGAAACGTGGAAGTGTTCGCGCAGCTCGGCTGCCGCCTCGCCGCGCGTCATGCCGCGCTCGATCATGCCGCGCGCCAGCTTGGCCGGACGAACGCCGGTCAGGCTTCCCCAGACAGGCGGCTGCGGCAGGAACGGCACGACCGCATCGTACACGGTCGTTTTCACCAGCTCGGTGATGGTGCGCTTGCAGTCCAGCGTTTCCAATCCGGCGATGGAGGCGCGTTTCTCGGCCTCCTGTGTCACGCCATCCATGCAGACGATGGCACGAGCCGCCGCTTCGCCGTTCTCCTCGGTCAGGATGCTGCGGCAGTACGGCTCGGTGAGCTGCTCGGCGGTATCCGCCTTGGATAACGTTTCGGTCGGCAGCAGATGGAACAGCATTTCCTCCACCGCGTGTTTCAGTTCGTGATTTTCCAGTGTATAGATCATTTTCCCATCGCCTGTAACATATACGGATTGTATGCGCGTTCCTCGTTCAGTGTGGAGATGCCCTCATGGCCGGGGAACACCTTGAAGTCGCCGTCAAGGTCGTGCAGACGTTTCAGCGACTTCAGCATCGCGGAAAAATCACCGCCCTTGAGGTCGCAGCGGCCGCATTCGTGGCGGAACAGCGTGTCGCCGGTGAACAGGCAGTCACCGATCCGGATGACGGACGAGCCGGGCGTGTGACCGGGCGTTGCCATGTAAACGGCAGTCAGGCCGCCGAACGTCACCTCCGTGCCCTCGTTCGCGAGAATATCCGGCGTATCCTGCACATAATTGCGCGCCAGCCCGCGGAACTGTCCCATGTTGTCCCGGTTCAGCAGCCAGGTGTCCTTTTCCGGCACAACGTACTGCGCGCCGGTCGCCTCGAGCACCTCATGCGCCGCTAAAATGTGGTCAAAATGCGCGTGCGTGAGCAGAACATACTTGACGTTCAGCTTTTCCTCATTTACCGCGTTCAAAATCGACCCGGCGTTGTCGCCCGGGTCGATCACCGCCGCCTCGCGGGTGGTTTCGTCGTATACAATGTAACAATTCGTGCGGACCATGCCAACACAGAGCTGCATCAATTTCATAGGTTATACCCTTTCCTTGGCATTCTGTAAGCCATTTTCGTAGGGCGGGGTGCCCTCACCCCGCCGTTTTTAACGTCATGCACCGATTTACAGCGGCGGGCTGAGGGCAGCCCGCCCTACGGAACAGGTTTATCTTGTCAATGACGCATTTCTTTAGTGTCCATCCACAGCGTTACCGGGCCGTCATTGAGCAGCTCGACCTTCATATCCGCGCCGAACTCGCCGGTTTCGACCGGCAGGCCGCTCTCGCGGCAGCGGGCGATGAACGCCTCATACAGCGGGATGGCCGTTTCCGGACGGGCCGCGTCCGTGAAGCTCGGGCGGTTGCCCTTGCGGCAGTCGCCGTAGAGCGTGAACTGCGACACGATGAGCAGCCCGCCGCCGACATCCGCGAGCGAACGGTTCATTTTATCGTTTTCGTCCGTGAACACCCGCATTTTAACCGTTTTATCGGCCAGATAGACCGCATCGTCCACGGTATCGCCGTCGGTGATGCCGAGCAGGACCAGAAAGCCCTGTCCGATCTTGCCGTGAACCACGCCATCGATCGTCACCGAGGCGTGGGAAACTCGCTGTACCAGCGCGCGCATAATTTTTCCTCTTTTCGTTGTGTAATTTGTTATTTGCAAAATTGAGAATGGAAAATGGAGAATGGAGAATTAGCGTGACAGCTTACGTTTGTTTTTATTCTCCGGGAGGCAATCCAACTGCCAAGCCAAACGATTTGGGCGGTCGCTGTTACGCCGCCCCTGCACTTTGCAAACCATCGGAACGCAGAACCCGTGCAATCTGCCGCGACCACGCCGCGGAATGGGCGCACACTGTGCGCCCCTACGGGCAGCGCAGACCGATACCGTTCCTTTTTGCATCTCACCGATGTAATCACCGCCGAGCCCTTCCAAAAGGGCGGAAGATGGAGTCCCAAGAGGATAGAAACTACCGTAGGAGGTGTCTATCCTTTTGGCCCCGCGCGGGAGCGCACGTTCCCCGTTTCCCAAAACGGTTTCGCAAATCAAAAACCGGCAGGGCAGGCACTCGCCTGCCCTGTTTCGCCGTGTGAAATCAGTTGGTATCGACCGTTCTCGTCACATCCACCACGCCCTTGATGGAACGCAGGCGGCTTATCATGTTATCCAGCTGGTGGACGCTCGTAACGTCTACCATCGCGTTGATCACGCCGTAGCCGTCGTTCAGGTCGCGCGCCGAAATCTCATGCACGTTGATCTTGCTGGATGCGAACGCCAGCGTAACATCGCTCAGCACGCCGATGCGGTTGCGCGTCGAAATCTGGAGGCCGGTGGAGAAGCGGTTGGAGTGGTCCGTGCCCATCGCCATATCCTCGTCCCACCATGCGCGTACCCAGCGGGCGGGCTCCTCATCGATATGGACGTTCACGCAGTCGCGGCGATGGATGGAAACACCGTAGCCGCGGGTGACAAAGCCGACGATCTCATCGCCCGGGATCGGCGTACAGCAGCGGGCAAACTTGACAAGGCAGTTATCGATGCCCTCGACGACCACGCCATCGGTGGATTTATTCGGGCGGCGGTGCTGCTGTTCGGCCTGCGGATGCGCGGCACGCTCAGCCTGCTCACGCTGGCGGCGCAGCTTGCCCACATCATCCTTGACCTTGTTGATGACCTTGGTGAGCATGATGCCGCCGTAGCCGATGGCCGCGTACAGCTCATCAACCGTATTGAACGAGAACTTGTTGAGCGTGTTCTTCTGTACCTCTTCGTTCTCGTAGAAGCCGTTATACAGCAGGTTTGCGCGCAGCTCGCGGTCGAGATCCTCCTTGCCGTTGACGATATTCTCCTCTCGGCACTCCTTTTTGAACCACTGCTTGATCTTATTGCGCGCCTCGGTGGTCTTGACGATCTTCACCCAGTCACGGCTCGGGCCATGCGCCTCCTTGGAGGTCAGGATCTCGACAATATCGCCGTTCTTGAGCTGGCTGTCGATGGGCGCGATGCGGCCGTTGATCTTGCAGCCGGTCATGCGGTTGCCGACTGCCGAGTGGATCGCATATGCAAGGTCGATCGGCGTTGCGCCGGCCGGCATATTGACAACGTCGCCCTTGGGCGTAAAGACGAATACCTCGTCCGCGAACAGATCGACCTTGATATTCTTGATGAAGTCCTCGGCCTCGGTGTCCTGCTGGGCTTCGAGCAGCTGGCGAATCCACGCGAATGCTTCCTCGTTGCCCTTTTTGTCAAGACCCTGCTTGTACTTCCAGTGCGCCGCGACACCGTATTCCGCCATTTTATGCATATCCACGGTACGGATCTGCACTTCAAACGGGATGCCCGCACGGCCGATGACGGTCGTGTGCAGCGACTGATAGCCGTTCGGCTTGGGCGTGGAGATATAGTCCTTGAAGCGGCCCGGGATCGGCTTGTACAGGTCGTGAACGTAGCCGAGCACGTTGTAGCAGTCCGCCACGGTATCCACGATAACGCGCACGGCGCAGATGTCGTAGATCTCGTTGATGGTCTTGTGCTGGGCGTACATCTTGCGGTAGATGGAGTAAATGTGCTTGACACGCGCCGAGATCGTGTTGTGGATGTGCGCTTCCTCCAACTTGGTGCCGATGCGCTCCTGAATGCCCTGCAAAAACTCCTCGTGCTGTTCGCTCTGGGCCTTGAGGCCCTCAACGATCTCGTTATAGCCGATGGGATCGAGGACCTTCAGGGACAGGTCCTCCAGCTCCCACTTGATGCGGCTCATGCCGAGGCGGTGCGCGATAGGCGCGTAGATCTCCATGGTTTCCAGCGCCTTGTCGCGCTGCTTGCGCTCGGGCAGGAACTGGAACGTGCGGGCATTGTGCAGACGGTCAGCCAGCTTGATCAGGATAACGCGGATGTCCTTTGCCATCGCGAGGAACATCTTGCGGAGATCCTCGAACTGCTCCTGCTCCTTGGAGTAGCGCAGCATTCCCAGTCGGGTAACGCCGTCCACCAGCTCCGCGACCGGCGTACCGAACTTGTTCTCGATCTCCTTGTAGCCGAACTCGGTGTCCTCGATGCAGTCATGCAGCAGTGCCGCGCAGATAGAGTCCGTGTCCAGACCCATCTCCACAACGATCTCGGACACCGCTACCGGATGGATGATGTACGGCTCACCATTGCGGCGCTTCTGTCCCTCATGCGCCTTTGCCGCGCATTCGTAGGCCGCGCGTATCTTCTTGATATTCGCCTGCGGATTTTGCTTTTGCACTCGTTCGAGCAAAAAGTCCAGTTTATCTTGCATAGATCGTTCCCCCATTCTCGTCACCCTGCCATGCTTTGTAATGTGGCGAGCACGACCGAACCGGAAATATCGGCCTTGCCCTCATAGGGTTTGAGCAGAATATTGAGCATTCCCTCTTTGAAGTGGTAGCTGATGAGCCCGGATTCCTGAAAAACGTCCAGACAGACGAACAGCTTTCCGATGTTGACATCGCGGCGGCTCTCCCACGTTACGCGGCGGGACAGCGCACCGTCCGGCACGGACAGCCGTCCATCCTCCGCGCGGCAGGTAACGTGCCGCCATACGGCTACCAGATCCTTACGGTCGGGCAGGAGCAGCCGCGCTTCCCGCGCGGTGAGCGGGCCGTCCTGCATGAGTGTATTGTACAGATTGAGTATCTTCTGGTCGGCCAGATGCTCGCAGTCGCTCAGCTGCACATCGCAGATGGTGAGCTGCACCGAACGGCGGCCTCGAAATTCGTTTATCTCCAGATGGAACGCGGCATCCACCGTGCTGCCCTCGACAAAGCCGAGGCCGCCCGCGCCGATGCCGAACCAGATGGCGGAAAACCGTCTGCCGTCCTTCAGGAGCGACAGGCGCACGTGGCGATCGCTCGAGAGCGGCGTGATCTCCTCCACCGTCATGTTCTTCATGCAGAACACGGGCTCAGCGTTCTTCATGCCGTAAGGCTCGAGCACGCCCAGCGACTCGATGTTCTCCTGTGTCAACCATTCGGGCTGCACCATGCAGTCGATAGGCAGCTGCGGCACAAGCTCGGCCATGGTAACGTGCGTTTCTGCGTACTCGCGCAGCCGCGCGCGCAGCTCTTCGATGCGGTCGGCCTGCACGGTAAGTCCGGCGGCCAGCGCGTGCCCGCCGTAGCGCTCGAACAGGTCCTCGCACGAGGTCAGCGCCTCGAACAGATTGAAGCTGCCGATAGAACGGCCCGAGCCCTTGCCGATGCCGTCCTCATCCACCGAGATGAGCACCACCGGACAGCCGTAGCGGTCGCACAGCCTCGAGCACACGATGCCGATCACGCCCTGATGCCAGCCCTTGCCGGCCAGCACGATGATCTTATCCTCGAGCGGGTTGTACTCGCGGCGCAGCCGCGTGAGTGTCTGCTCGAGGATTTTATTCTCCTCGTTCTGACGCAGCTTGTTCTGTTCGCAGAGCTCGGCGGCAAGCGCCTGTGCGCGTACCGGGTCCTTGGTGAGGAACAGCTCGGCAGCAAGCTCGGCCTTTCCCATGCGGCCCGCCGCGTTGATGCGCGGCGCGAGCACATAGCTGATGGTCGAGGAGGTCAGGCGCCGATTCTTCATACCGGCCTCCCGCAGCAGCATTTCCAGACCGATATTGGCCGTTACGGACAGCTTTTTCAGTCCCGCCGCCACGATGATGCGGTTTTCGCCCACGATGGGCATAACGTCCGCCACCGTGCCCAGCGCCACGAGGTCGGCGTAGCGGTCGAGCATGGAGAGCGTGTCGCCCTCGAGCGCACAGATGAGCTTGAACGCCACGCCCACGCCCGCGAGGCTGGAGAACGGATAGCTGTCGTCCGTCCGCTTGCAGTCTACAACGGCCTGTGCATCCGGGAGGTTCTCGTGGCACTCGTGGTGGTCGGTGATAACGACCTGCATACCGAGTTCCCGCGCGACAGCGATTTCCTCGTTGGCCGTGATGCCCGAGTCCACCGTGATGAGCAGGCGCGTGCCCTGCTCGTACAGCTCCTCCATCGCCGGACGGGTCAGGCCGTAGCCGTCGGTCAGCCGGTTCGGGATGTAATATTCACATTTTGCGCCCTTGCCGCGCAGATAATCCACCAGCGTACACGTTGCCGTGATGCCGTCTACGTCGTAATCGCCGTAGACCACCATCTTTTCGCCGCGTGCCATCGCGCCGCGGATGACTTCCACGGCCTTGTCCATATCGGTCATGCGGAACGGATCGTGCAGCCCGTGTGTATCGCAGCTCAGGTAATCCGCCGCAGCCTGCGGTGTGTCAAGGCCGCGCGCCGCCAGCACCGCCGCCGTCAGCGGAGAATAGCCGGTGCCGCTCGACAGTGCCCGCACCCGCTCGATGTCCGGCGAGGCGATCACCCATCGCTTTGCTCTCATATTGAACGTTCCCTTTCTCGGATCACAGCAGCAGCGCATCCTCCGATGCCCGCGTATAGTGACCCTGATTTTATATTATCACTATTATACCAAAACACGCCCAAAATCACAACAATTTTATCAAATACAGAAAAAACAGGTGTCCCGATAAGAAACACCTGTTTTATCATACATTTCGACTTTATTTATCCCGTTTTCCGCCGTTTTTGCGGGCGAGGATGGGCCCGAGATACTGTCCCGTGTACGAGCCTTTGCACTGTGCGACCTCCTCCGGCGTGCCGGAAACGACCAGACGGCCGCCGCCGTCGCCGCCCTCCGGGCCGAGGTCGAGGATATAGTCCGCAGTCTTGATGACGTCCAGATTGTGCTCGATAACGACCACCGTATTGCCCGCCTCGACCAGCTTTTGCAGCACATCCACCAGCCGGTGAACATCCGCAACGTGCAGGCCGGTGGTCGGCTCGTCGAGGATATAGATGGTCTTTCCGGTCGAGCGCTTGGACAGCTCGGTCGCCAGCTTGGCGCGCTGCGCCTCGCCGCCGGACAGCGTGGTGGAGGACTGGCCGAGCTTGACATAGCCCAGACCGACCTCGCGCATGGTTTCCAGCCGCCGCGCGATCTTCGGCACGTTGGTGAAGAACTCACACGCCTCATCCACCGTCATATCCAGCACTTCGTAGATGTTTTTGCCCTTGTAGCGCACCTCGAGCGTTTCCTTGTTGTAGCGGCGGCCCTTGCACACATCGCACGGCACATAAACATCCGGCAGGAAGTGCATCTCGATCTTGAGCAGGCCGTCACCCGCACACGCCTCGCAGCGGCCGCCCTTGACATTGAACGAGAAACGGCTCGGGCCGTAGCCGCGCGCCTTGGCATCCGCCGTCTTGGCGAACAGGTCGCGGATGTCGTTGAACACACCGGTATAGGTCGCCGGGTTGGAGCGCGGCGTGCGCCCGATGGGCGACTGGTCGATGTCGATGACCTTATCGAGGTTTTCGATGCCGATGAACTCGTCATGCGCGCCTGCACGGGTCTTTGCGCCGTTGAGTTCAGCGGCCAGCTTCTTATACAGGATCTCGTTGACAAACGAGGACTTGCCCGAGCCCGAAACACCGGTCACACAGGTCAGCGTGCCGAGCGGGATGGTGAAGTCCGTGTGCTTGAGGTTGTTCACCGCGCAGCCCTTGACGGTCAGTGTTTTGCCGCTGCCTTTGCGCCGAATTTCGGGCACAGGGATGAATTTTTTGCCCGAAAGATACTGTCCGGTGATGGATTTATCGCTTTTCAGCAGCTCGTCTATCGTGCCCTCGAACACGACCTCGCCGCCGTTGCGGCCCGCGCCCGGACCGATGTCTACGATGTGGTCAGCCGCGAACATGGTGTCCTCGTCGTGCTCGACCACGATGAGCGTGTTGCCGAGGTCGCGCAGCCGCCCCAGGGTCGCCAGCAGCTTGTCGTTGTCGCGCTGGTGCAGACCGATGGACGGCTCATCGAGGATATACAGCACGCCCATCAGCGACGAGCCGATCTGCGTTGCCAGCCGGATGCGCTGGCTCTCGCCGCCGGACAGCGTACCGGACGAACGCGAGAGCGTGAGGTATTCCAGTCCGACCGACTGCAAAAAGCCGAGGCGGTCCATGATCTCCTTGATAACGCGGTCGCCGATCTTGTGCTGCATTTCGGTCAGCTTGAGCGTGTGGAGGAACTCCATCGCCTTGACGACCGACTTTTCCGCAAATTCCGCGATGTTCAGTCCGCCGAGCGTGACCGCCAGCACCTCCGGGCGCAGACGGCGGCCGTGGCACGCCGGACACGGACTTTCGCTCATCACCTCTTCAATCTCGCCGCGCGACCACTCGCTGTTGGTTTCGCGGTAGCGGCGTTCCAGATTGGGGATGATGCCCTCGAACGGCTGGCGCATCACGCCGCCCGAAATGCGGCTGACCGACAGCTCGAGCGGCTCGTCGCCCGTGCCGTACAGCAGCTCGTCGAGCGCCTGCTCGGAGAGCTCCTCGATGGGCGTTTCAAGAGTGAAGCCGTGCTTTTTGCCGAGCGCGTTGTAGTACATCGCCGCGATGCTGCCCGTGTCGGCATTTCCCCAGCCGGAGGCGCGGATAGCGCCCTGCTTGATGGAAAGATGGCGGTTCGGGATGACGCGGTCCGGGTCAACGCGCTTCTGGATGCCCAGACCGGTGCACACCGGGCACGCGCCATACGGGTTGTTGAACGAGAACATCCGCGGCGTGAGCTCCTCGATGGAAATGCCGCAGTCGTCGCAGGCGTAGTTCTGCGAGAACGTAAGCGGTTCACCGCCGATAACATCCGCAATGACAAGGCCGCCGGACAGCGCCGAGGCGGTTTCGACCGAATCCGTGATGCGCCCGCGGGCATCCGGACGGATGACAACGCGGTCAACGACAATCTCGATGTTGTGCTTCTTGGTCTTTGCCAGCTTCAATTCTTCGGACAGGTCGTGAATCTCGCCGTCCACGCGCACGCGGACATAGCCCTGCTTGCGGGCGTTCTCGAACACCTTAACGTGCTCGCCCTTTTTGCCGCGGATGACCGGCGCGAGCAGCTGCACGCGCGTTTTTTCCTCGAGCGCCATCAGCCGGTCGATGATCTGGTCGATGGTCTGCTGGTGGATCTCCTTGCCGCATTTCGGGCAGTGCGGCGTGCCGATGCGCGCCCACAGCAGACGCATATAGTCGTAGATCTCGGTGACAGTGCCGACCGTCGAACGCGGGTTCTGCGAGGTGGTCTTCTGGTCGATAGAGATGGCCGGCGAAAGACCATCGATGTAGTCCACATCCGGCTTGTCCATCTGACCCAGAAACTGCCGCGCATAGCTCGACAGCGACTCGACGTAGCGGCGCTGACCCTCGGCGTAGATGGTGTCGAACGCCAAAGACGATTTGCCCGAGCCGGACAGGCCGGTCAGAACCACCAGCTTGTCGCGCGGTATCTTGATGTCGATGTTTTTCAGGTTGTGCTCTCGCGCACCTTTAACGTGAATGTATTCCTGCATTTTATACCTCTTGGTAATAGTATTTGTCCTGCTGCCATTTTGCAGGGTTTTCTTCGATGTAGCGGAAACGGGTTTGGTAATCCTCATCATTTCGAATCACATGGTCGTAAAAACTTGTCTGCCATATCTTTGTTCCGATTTTCCGTGTTGTTATGCTCTTCATCGCCTTTATAACCTCCGTGATGCTCACCGAACCATTTTCCGTAGGGCGGGGCACTCCAGAGTGGCTTCTCTTGCCTATCGGCAATTCACCTTCTGCCCTCACCCTGCCGTCTACCGGTGAAATCCGAATTAACAAATGAACGTGATTTGGCATAATCACATAATTATCAATCGAAATTCCCGGATAAACCACGGATGTTCGTTCAATTACTTCCGCTGCGATTTTACCAATATCCGTTAACTCTACCAACGGCGGGGTGAGGGCACCCCGCCCTACGATACTGGATAAAACGTGTGCGCGGTCTTTTGTACAAAACGTGATAAAATAACAACCGCTGTTCGTATAATCGTATGTTTTCAACCGTGAATGCTTGCGTTTTTCATATCCATTGGTCATCTTCGTCAACTGTTTTCCAGCGCCTTTATCTGGTCGCGGAGCTGTGCCGCGATCTCAAACTCGAGCATCTTCGCGGCCTCCTTCATCTGACGGGTCAGGCGGGCGATCTCCTGCTGCTTTTCGCCCTTGGAGCGCATTTTCTTTTTGCTGCTCGAGGGCACATTCGAGGTGATCTCGATAACATCCTGCACCTTTTTATGCACAGACCTGGGGATAATTCCGTGGGCCTTATTGAACGCATCCTGCAAAGCGCGGCGGCGTTCGGTTTCGTCCATCGCGCGCTTCATCGAGGGCGTGATGCTGTCCGCATACAGCACGACCATGCCGTGCTCGTTTCGGGCGGCGCGGCCGATGGTCTGAATGAGCGAGGTTTCCGACCGGAGAAAGCCCTCCTTGTCCGCATCGAGAATGGCAACGAGCGACACCTCCGGGATGTCGAGGCCCTCACGCAGCAGGTTGATGCCGACCAGCACATCGTACACACCGAGGCGCAGGTCACGCACGAGCTCCTGCCGCTCGATGGTCTTAACGTCGTGGTGCATATACCGCACCTTGATGCCGGCGGTTTCGAGGTAATCGGTCAGATCCTCCGCCATCTTCTTGGTGAGTGTGGTAACGAGCACCCGTTCGCCCTTCGCCGTGCGGGCGTTTATCTCGCCGATGAGATCGTCGATCTGCCCATCTACCGGACGGACAACGACCTCCGGATCGAGCAGACCGGTCGGGCGGATGACCTGCTCGACCACCTGACCGGAGCGCGACAGCTCATACTCGGACGGCGTTGCCGAAACGTACACGATCTGGTTCAAACGGTCGTTGAACTCGTCAAAATTGAGCGGACGGTTGTCATAGGCACTCGGCAGGCGGAAGCCGTTCTCGACCAGACTTTCCTTGCGGGCGCGGTCGCCGTGATACATGGCGCGCACCTGCGGCAGCGTCACATGGCTCTCGTCCACGATGAGCAGAAAATCCTTGGGAAAGTAGTCGATGAGCGTGTACGGCGCACTTCCCGGCTCACGCCGCGACAGCACGCGCGAATAGTTCTCAACGCCCGAGCAAAAACCGATCTCCTGCAGCATTTCAATGTCGTAGCGCGTGCGCTGCGCGATGCGCTGGGCCTCTATCAGCTTGCCGTTCTCCTCGAAGTATTTCACGCGCAGCTCGAGCTCTTCCTCAAGGTCCTTGATAGCCTCTTCCAGCTTTTCCTTGGGCGTGACATAGTGGCTCGCCGGGAAAATGGCGATGTGTCCCAGCTCACCGAGCGAAACACCGGTCAGCGGGTTGATGCGGCTGATCCTGTCCACCTCATCCCCGAAAAACTCCACGCGGACAACGTCCTCGTCCGAGTATACCGGCCAGATCTCCACCGTGTCACCGCGCACACGGAAGCGGTTGCGCTCGAACGCAATGTCGTTGCGCTCATACTGAATGTCTATCAGCCGGCGGATGAGCTCCTCGCGGCTCATCTCCATGCCCGGACGGATGGAAATGACCATGCTCTTGTAGTCGATCGGGTCGCCAAGCGAGTAAATGCACGAAACCGAGGACACGATGATAACATCACGCCGTTCGCTCAGTGCCGAGGTCGCAGAGTGGCGCAGACGGTCGATCTCATCGTTGATGGCGGAATCCTTCTCAATATAGGTGTCGGTCGAGGCGATATACGCCTCCGGCTGGTAGTAATCGTAGTACGATACGAAATATTCTACCGCATTCTCCGGAAAAAATTCGCGCAGCTCAGTGCAGAGCTGTGCGGCCAGCGTTTTATTGTGCGCGAGCACCAGCGTCGGGCGCTGGGTCTGCTCGATGATATTCGCCATAGTGAACGTTTTGCCCGAACCGGTAACGCCCATCAGCGTTTGCTCGGTCAGGCCGTTGCTGATGCCCTCCACCAGCTTTGCGACCGCCTCCGGCTGGTCGCCCGCCATTTTGTAAGGGCTGTGTATCTTAAACTCAGGCAAGGAAATAGACCTCCCTCTTTTTGCTCTTAGCGTGTGCAGTAATTGAGAATTTCAGTATCTTTTTCGCAGACTTCCGCTTCTCAATCTGCCGATAGACGTAAAATCATTGCGGGCAACAACGCAGTGATCGACCAGCTCCAGTCCCAGCTCGGACAGGGTGCGCCGCAAACGGTCCGTCATGTCAAAATCCTCCTGCGAGGGCGTGGGCGTGCCGTTCGGATGATTATGCGCCAGCGCCACGCCTGCCGCGCCGAGCATCAGCGCACCGCGTGCGATCTTATAGCTGTCCATCTGCACGCGCGAGTGTCCGCCGCGCGCGATCTCCTCGCACTTGAGCACACGGCCCGCACCATCCAGATACGCCGCCAGCAGCACCTCATCCCGCTCGGCGGCCAGCTGCGGCACGAAATACGCGCCGATGCGGTCGTAGGTGTTCAGTTTATCGGTAAACCTCTCCATTTTCGCCACATCGGCCTGATAGCGGTGGAACATGGCAAAGCACAGGTGCAGCAGCGCCGCCGAGCGCGGGCCTACGCCCTCGACCTGCCGCAACTCCTCCTCGGAGGCCTCGAATACCGCGTGCAGCGAGCCGAAATGTGCTATCAGCCGATGTGCGGTCGGGTTGGTGTCGCCCTGCCGGACCGCATAATACAGCAGCAGCTCGAGCACCTCGTGGTCGCTGAAGATCTCCAGCCCGAAGCGCTCGAACTTGTCCAGCATCCGCTGGCGGTGGCCCGCGTGGGGATTATCGGCCATAACAGAGCCTCCTTTCAAAAAACTGTCAGCACTGTCTTTACCGTAGGGCGGGATGACCTCATCCCGCCGTTGTAACAGCGTGCTCCGGCTTAGGTGCGGCGGGGTGGGGGCACCCCGCCCTACATAAATATCGGTCTTAGAGGTGTATCTTCTGCATTGCCTGATGCAGCGCTCTTGTGACGAGCGGGCTGTCCTTTATCTCCGGGAACGGCACGGTGGGCTCGGGTGCGCCGTCATGCGGGCGCAGGCTCTTGCCCATCCACAGGACATCGCGCCACTGGCCGAATTTATACATACTCTCCTGATATGCGCCCGAGATAATGAAGCCCATCGCCTTATGGAACTTCATCGACCGCTCGTTCGGAGAGGTGATGCCAACATAGATATTATAGTATCCCTGCATTGCCAGCAGTTCAAACAGCGCGGCATAGATCGCGCCCGCGATGCCGTGGCGGTGCCAGTCCTGCGCGACATAGATGGACGTTTCCACCGACCACTGGTACGCTGCGCGGGTACGGTGCGGCGCGGCATAGCCATAGCCGACGACCTCGCCGTCGATGCGGCACACCAGCCACGGCAGCTTTTTCGTATAGGTGCTCCAGCGGCGCGTGAACTCCTCGAGCGACGGCGCAGCGTATTCGCTCGATACGGTGGTCTGGGTGACATACGGCGCGTACAGCGCCAGCATTTCGGCAATATCTTCTTCCTCTGCGGGATGCAGAACTACTTCCGGCATGATTTTTTCCTCGTTTCGACATGATCTTGTTATAAGTATACCGCATTCATTTTTTATGTTCAATAGGAGATTGTCAGAAAATCGCACATTTGTTCGCCTGAATTTTCAGCATATAATTCTTGCTGCCTCGTCATAAAATTCTTGTCGGTTCAGCCGATTGCTTTTTCTTATTTTGGGGAGTATACTAAGAAAAGCGCTGAAACAACGATGTTTCTCCCCGCCGGAGAAAGAAAAGGAGGCCTGTGTTTATGGTACGCTTCGGTTTTATCCATACCAAAGAGGATATAAAGTTTCTGATCCTGTTCGCCATGGATCTGCTCCCCTTTCCTGTCAGCTTCAGCACCATTGTCGATCTGACGACATGGTGTGACGAGGGCTTCGGCTACTTCGAGCTGAGCGAGGCGTTCTGCGAGATGGTCCCTACCGGGCACATCGAGGAGATCCACGGCGAGGGCGAAACGCTGTACGCCATCACCGACAAGGGCCGCGAGGCGACCCGCATCTTCGAAAAGCAGCTTCCCTATCCGGTGCGCGAAGCCGCACAGCGCTCTGCGCTGCGCGTGGTGCGCCAGATACGCCGCGATGCGGGCATCCATGTTACCGTCACCGAGCACGGCGAGAACGACCTCACCGTCCGCATGGAGATGGAGCAGGTGTTTGCCGTGGAGATGAACGTTGTCAGCCGCGGACAGGCCGCCATGCTCGAGCACACCTTTAAGGCCAATGCCGAAGCGGTCTACCAGACATTGCTCACCGCAATGACACAAAACTACGAAAACGAGAAAGAGGCAACCAAACCTTGAAACACATGAAGCAACTTGCAGTGCTGCTGGCCTGCTGTGTAGGCGGCACGCTGCTTTCCCTGTTACTGCGCGGCCTGCTGCCCGGCAACGTGCTCGGACTCGCCCTGCTGTTCATCCTGCTGATCGTCGGCGCGGTGCGCCTGCACCACGTTGAGAGCACGGCGGATTTTCTTCTGCAAAACATGGCATTCTTTTTTCTGCCCGCCATGCTCGGCGTGCTGGACATCTGGAACGACATCAAGAGCGAGATCCTGCCTGTGCTGGCCGTCCTGCTGCTGACCACGCTGTGTACCGCCGCCGCGACGGCGCTGACCGTACATATCGTGCTCCGCCTGCAGCACCGCGAAAGTGAGGAGGCGTTCGACCATGACTGATCTGTTATCCTCTTCCCAGTTCTGGCTGCTCATTTCCATCGCATTCTATGCGCTCGGCGTGGAGATCCAGAAAAAGACCGGTTCGCCGCTGTGCAATCCGCTGCTCATCGCCTCGATTCTGGTCGGTGCGCTGCTCCTCCTCACCGGCACGAGCTACCAGACCTACGAGGAGTCCGGCAAACTCATTTCGTTCTTCCTCACACCGGCGACCGTCGCACTCGCCATCCCCATCTACCGCAAGCTGGATGTGCTGATGAAAAACCTGCTGCCCATCCTGCTCGGCGCGTTCGTCGGCTCGATGGTGTCCATCACCAGTGTTATCGTGTTCTGCCATCTGTTCGGCCTGAGTGAGAGCACCGCGCTTTCGCTCGTTCCGAAGTCGGTAACAACACCGATCGCCGTTGCGCTGTCCGAAATGCTCGGCGGCGTGACCTCGCTCACCGCTATCGCGGTCGTCATCACGGGTATCATCGGCGCGATCATCCTGCCGACCTTCCTCAAGTGCATCGGCGTGCGTAATCCGGTGCAGATGGGTCTGTCCATCGGCACGGCCGCCCATGCGGTCGGCACCTCGCGCGCCATCGAGCTCGGCGAAACCGAAGGCGCCATTTCCGGTCTGGCTATCGGCGTGGCCGGTCTGATGACGGCGCTGATCGTTTCCATCGGCTCGGCCATTCTCTTGTAATTGAAAATTGAGAATGGAAAATGGAGAATTGTGGAACCGCGCAAAGCGCGGAATTTAATAACGCGCCTTGCGCGATACATTCATTCTCCATTATCCATTTTCCATTCTCCATTCACAAAACCACCTTTCCCCTGCATAAAATGCGGGAAGAAAGGTGGTTTTTTTATGGTCATCCATGTTGTTCGGCCGGGCGACTCACTCTACCGCATCGCCCAGATGCACAGCGTTCCCCTGCCGTTCCTCATCCAGCAGAACGAGCTCCGCGAGCCGTATCGGCTAACGCCCGGGCAGACCATCGTTGTGCCGCAGCCGGAAAAAACGTACATCGTCCGCCGCGGCGACACGCTCGGCAATATCGCCGCGCAGAACGGCACGACCGTGATGCACCTGTGGCAGAACAATCCGCAGCTCGGCGGCACCGACCGCATCCAGCCCGGACAGATGCTGGTGCTGTCCTTCGGCGGCAGACTGGGCACGTTCGCGGTCAACGGCTACGCCTATCCCGGCATCGATCTGCGCGTTCTGCGCCGCACACTGCCCTATCTGACGTACTTATCCGTGTTTTCCGCCGGTTTTGATGATGCCGGGCGCATCCTGCCGTTCTCGGCCGAGCTGCTCGTACGCATGGCGCGGCAGTATCAGGCAAAGCCGCTCCTCGTGCTGACAACGCTCGGAGAGGACGGCCGGTTCTCCGGTGAACGGGCGCACCGGCTGCTGAACAATCCGACCGCGCAGGCGGCGCTCATCGAAAATCTCGCGCAGGTGCTTGCCATGCAGGGCTTCGCGGGCGTGGACATTGATTTCGAGTACGTTCCGCCCGAGGATGCCGAGGCGTATGCCGCGTTTGTCCGCGCGGTGCGCGAACGCCTGTCGCCCGCCGGATACACGATTTTCGCCGCGCTCGCGCCCAAGACCTCCGCCGACCAGTCCGGCCTGCTGTACGAGGCGCACGATTACGCCGCGCTCGGCGCTGCGGCGGATAAGGCACTGCTGATGACCTATGAATGGGGCTATGCCCTGTCCGCGCCGATGGCTGTTGCGCCCATCAACAAGGTGGAGCAGGTCGTGCGGTTCGCCGTGTCGCAGATACCGCCCGAGAAGCTGTTCATGGGCATCCCGAACTACGGCTACGACTGGACCCTCCCCTATGTGCAGGGACAGTCGCGCGCCCGCAGCCTGGGCAATGTGCAGGCGGTCGAGCAGGCGATCCAGGTCGGCGCACCCATCCGCTATGACGACACTGCCCAGTCCCCGCACTATAACTACTGGCGCGACCGTGCCGAGCACGAGGTCTGGTTCGAGGATGCCCGTTCCATCCGCGCCAAGCTGGCGCTCGCCGGAGAATACCGGCTGACCGGTGTCAGCATTTGGAACATCATGCGGTATTTTCCGCAGCTGTGGCTCGTGCTGAACAATCTATACGACATCGAAAAGCTGTAATCTCGCCCAAACCGACCGATATTTTCCTGTTTCGGTCGGTTTTTGCCGTGTATTGGCACTTCGACCGGGCATTTCCATTGCGAAACGGTTACAAAATCCGCTATCATACGGTGCATGGGAGTTTCCCATAAAATCCAAGGAGGTACATACCCATGAAGTTCAAGAAGATCATGCCGCTGGCACTGGCGCTTGCCATCGCATCCACCGTATCGGCGGGCGCGGCCAGACTGCCGCAGAGCGGCTTTTCGTTCGCGCTCCGTCCCGGCTATACGCAGACGGTCAGCCGTCCCTCGCAGAGCGCACAGCCGAACAGCAGCTACGCCGCACAGGTGGTTTCGCTCGTGAACGCCGAGCGTGCCAAGCAGGGTCTTTCCGCGCTGACCGTCAGCACCAAGGTGCAGCAGGCGGCGCAGACCCGCGCCGGTGAGCTGAAGAGCAGCTTTTCGCACACCCGCCCGAGCGGCGCCTCGTGCTTCACCGCGCTGACCGAGGCCGGTGTTTCCTACACCCGTGCCGGCGAGAACATCGCCTACGGCCAGAGCTCTCCGGCGGCAGTCGTGCAGACGTGGATGAACTCGTCCGGCCACCGCGCGAACATCCTCAGCCGCGACTTCACCACCATCGGTGTGGGCTACACGGTTGTAAACAGTACAGCGTACTGGTCGCAGTTCTTCACGGCATAAACGCAAAAACAGACCGCATTTGCGGTCTGTTTTGCTCTATCCTGCCTGTTTATCACGAGAGCAGATACACTTCCCCGTTGATGGTGACCGACTGCACATTATCCAGATCGAACGCGCGCGCCAGCACCGCAATCTCGGTGTCGATGCGGTCGCTGTCCTCGGTCGAATTGAAACCGTAAGTGTACAAAGTCCGGTCAATATCCGCGTTTTCGTCCAGAATGACGTACTCCGAGCCGTCCTTGAGCTGCACGCTGAGCGTATCGACCTCATCCACCGTGCAGTGCATATCCGCGTTGCGGATGCGAATGCCAATCTGCGACAGCGTTACATCGCCGTTTTCGCTCGTCAGGTACGGCATCTGCTGAAATTCCGGCATATCGACCGCCAGAACCGATTTTGCGGTTGCCATACCGTCCGCGCGCACGGTCGTTCCGCCCGGGTCAAGTGCTTCCAAACGGAGCGGCTCACCTTTCTCATAATCGCTCGAAATCGCAAACGCGCCCTCGAAATAGTAGTCGTTGTCGGTCGAACGCGCAGTATCGAGGTAAAATTCACTGCCGCAGAAGCCGCTGTCGCCGTACATGACCTCGAAAGCAAGCTGTCCCTCCTCTGCATAGCACGAGGACAAGTTAGTCCATGTCATATCCGGCTTGTTCCGATAGCTGTCGAGCAGGTGCGCCAGCGTGAACGGCTGCACGCCGTCCTGCTGTTTGTTTTCAAGGTGCAGACTGATGACGCCCGTACCCGCACTCTCGTCAAACAGCACGGACTCCACCGACAGCCGGTAATGCTCGTTCTCGTCGGTCAGCTTGGCGTTGTCCGCCGTCTGTACATAGCCCTCCAAAACCGCATCGCCGCCGTGCGGGAACAGCAGCGGAAACCAGCTCTGCGCGTTGGCGGCAAAGGCCGTTCCGCCGATGCACAGCGCCGCTGCCAGTCCGGCGCACACGGCACGCCTGATGGAAAAGCGGCGCACCGGACGGTGCTCCCGCTCGGGCAGGCTGTCCAGCGCCGCGCGGACACTGCGGTCAAATTCGTCAGTCATTTTCGGAAAATCGTTATGGTTCATCATGCAAAGCACGCTCCTTTCAAGTCCTTACGCAGCTGCTCCCGCGCATTGCGAAGCCGGGTCTTGACCGTGCCATCGGGCACGCCCAGCATCGCGGCGATCTCACGGATCTTGAAGCCCTCCAAGTAATACAGCACCACGGGCAGCCGCAGTTTTTCATCCAGCGCGGCGATGGCGGCGTACAGGTCGCTGTGATCGTCTGCCGCAGATGCGGGTATCGCTTCGGCGGCGGCCTCGTCATACGGCGCGAGGCGCTGCTGCCGCCGTAAAATCGTTCTGCATTCGTTGATGAGAATGCGTACCAGCCACGTTTTGAAATACCGTGCACTATGCAGCGTATCCAGCCGCTCCCACGCCCGCAGAATGGCCTGCTGCGCCGCATCCGCGCAGTCATGCTCGCTGCGGAGCATGGTTTTCGCCACACGGTACAGGGTCGGCTCGGCGGCCAGCACCGCCGCCGTGAACTGCTCTCTATCCAGCATAAACGGGTGTTCTCCTTTCCGAAAGCGTCCGGACTTGTTTGCTTTCATTGATTAGACGGTTCAGCATGAGGAATGGTTTTACTCCGCAAAAATTTTTTCGAATGTATCTATCATTATATAGATGTATGCTGCGGCGTGTATCTCGATTTTCCATTCTCCATTCTGCATCCGATGGACAATTCTCTCCCGATATGGTATACTGTCCTTATCTGGTATAGTTAATCCTGCCGGAGAATAAGTTGCTTATCGATAACTAATATCAAATAAAAAAGATTATTTATTTTTACAAAAACCTATTGACATTTTGGCGCAACACAGTTATACTGTAATTGTTCCAAGGAGAGAAAGGAAGGAACGATTTGAGAATCACACATGAAGCGGATTATGCAATTCGTGTGACCTATTGTTTGGCACTTGCAGGCGAAAAACAGTGCGCGAAAGATATTTCCGAGGCGACCGGCGTAACACTCCGGTTCGCGCTCAAGATCCTCCGCAAGCTGACCCAGTCCGGCATCACCAAGTCCTACAAGGGCGTGGCCGGCGGCTACGAGCTGAATCACTCCCCCTCGGAGATCAGCCTCGGCGCGATCATCGAATGTATCGACGGTCCGATCGCGATCAACCACTGCCTTGCAAATGAGTTCCAGTGCACACACATGGGCACCCAGAACGAATGTGATTTTCATCGCGTGTTCTCGGAGATCAACCGATCTTTGCGCGACCAGCTTTGTTCGATAACAATGGATCGTTTCCTGCCCCCTCAAAAATAATTTTGATTAACGGTACAGGAGGAAAAAATCATGAAAAAGTTTGTTTGTTCCGTATGTGGTTATGTATATGAAGGCGAAGCAGCTCCGGCAGAGTGCCCGATCTGCCACGCACCGGCTGAGAAGTTCAAGGAGCAGGCTGGCGAAAAGACCTGGGCTGCTGAGCACGTTGTAGGCGTTGCACAGGGCGCTCCGGAGGACATCATGGCTGACCTGCGTGCTAACTTCGAGGGCGAGTGCTCTGAGGTTGGTATGTATCTGGCAATGGCCCGCGTTGCACACCGCGAGGGCTATCCGGAAATCGGCCTGTACTGGGAGAAGGCTGCATTCGAGGAAGCTGAGCACGCTGCAAAGTTCGCAGAGCTGCTGGGTGAGGTCGTAACCGACTCCACCGAGAAGAACCTGCAGATGCGCGTTGATGCTGAGAACGGCGCTACCGCCGGCAAGTTCGATCTGGCTAAGCGTGCCAAGGCGCTGAATCTCGATGCGATCCACGACACCGTACATGAGATGGCTCGCGACGAGGCTCGTCACGGCAAGGCTTTCGAGGGCCTGCTGAAGCGTTACTTCAACAAGTAAGTTGAGCTGAAAACAGTATACCAAAAGCGCACAGATTTTTGAAATCTGTGCGCTTTTTGCTGTTCTATCAAGTTAAAACACCGGGAGTTATCATGCAAATATTAAAACGCCGTTTAATACACAATTCCCGCACTTTTAATGATATATATACTGTCAATACTTTTCGCAATACTTGTCACTTTTTCTCTGTATATGTTTTCAAGGCCGCCGCTTCCACCGCACCCAGCCCAGAATCCATATATCGAGAAAGCCGCAGAGCGTGATGCTGCGGCGTGATCGCGGCAGATTGCATGGGTTTTGTGGTTATTGCAGACGTAAAGCGTTACGTCCTCTGCACGCTCCACCCTAAGAAAATTCCTAACTACTAATTACGAATTCCTAATTAAAACAGCCAGCAAGGTCGCCGCGCCGGCCGCCAACTGCTATTCCGACTCTCTCAAGCCGCAGCAACCGCGAAACCGGCACAAAAAAGGCACTCTGATACTCTCAGGGTGCCTTTTTGTTATCATTCAACAAAAATCGGCTTCACCATTTGGTAGTGCAGTCCGTTTTCGTCCCGATATTCCCCGCGCTGGGTGAATCCGAATTTATGGTAAAAGCCCTGTGCGCGCATATTCCTCTCTGCAACGCGGGCGCAGAGTTCACGCTTGCCGAGCGCGCGGTACACGCTGATGGCCTGACCGAGGATCTGTCCGCTCAGACCGCAGCCGCGGTAGTCACCGCTGATGCAGAAGCCGCCGACCAGACCAATCTCGGGCTGCTCGTCCCACCATGTTTTCAGGTACACGAGCGCGACTTCCTCGCCGCTCTCCAGACAGCCGAAGCAGCACGCGCGCGGCGTGACTTTCTGGGCCCGCTCCACATCGCGGATGAGCGCATCGGCATCCAGATTCGTATCCGTGCCGTAGGCGTTCCGGTGCAGCTCACGCATGAATCCCACAATTTTATCCACATCCTGTGGATTCTTTGGATCAGCGCGGCGAAACCAGATCTGCGGCGAGGCCGGGATGCCCTTGGTGTTCGTCCAGCCGATAGAGGCAAACGTGGAATACTCCTGCGGCAGATGCGAGGCATCGTTCTCATAAACGACCTCGACCGCGCCGTTTTCATCAATCTCCAGCTTGGCGACACAGGTGTTGTCACCCCAGCCGATCTCGCCCATCTGCTCGGGCGCAAAGCCGTGCGCGATGGTCAGCATACCGCGGATGGCGCTGCCGTGTGTCACAACGGCAATCTCCTCGCCCGGATGGTTATGTGCCAGTGCCTTTACACCGTCCAGCATCCGCTGACCGGCCTGCATGACGGTTTCGCCATGCGGCGGCGCAGCCTCCCACGGCCGGGCGCACCACAGCGCATATTGCTCGGGCCATGTGTGCGGCAGCTCCGCCCACGGGATGTCCTCCCAGTCGCCCATGTCAATCTCACGCAGCACCTTGCGGGTCTGCACAGAAAGATGGTGCGGCTCAGCGACCGCCTGTGCCGTCACACGCGCGCGGAACAGGTCAGAGGCATAGACCGCCGTCAGCGGCACGTTCTCGAACCGCTTCGCCAGATACGGCAGCTGCTTGTACGCGCGGGTCGTGAGCAGCGCATCGTACTGCCCGTGACAGCGGCGATAGACGTTGCCCTCGGCCTCTGCGTGGCGGATGATGTAGACCGTGGTTGTCATCAGCCTACCTCGACCGCGCCGGACAGCTCGGTGACGGACTTCA
Source organism: uncultured Agathobaculum sp. (assembly GCA_934504345.1). Classification (GTDB taxonomy): domain Bacteria; phylum Bacillota; class Clostridia; order Oscillospirales; family Butyricicoccaceae; genus Agathobaculum. Next base: position 65,499 of record CAKSVR010000008.1, read on the forward strand.
CGCCGTGTGCATCCAGCCATTCGTTCAGCTCATGGAGCGCCTTGACCGGAGCGGTCGGGTCATTGAACATCACAGTGCCCATCGCGACTGCATCCGCGCCCGCGAGCATCATTTCGACAATGTCGCAGCCGGTACGGATGCCGCCCATGCCGAGAATGGGCACGGAAACCGCCTTACGCACCTGATATACCATACGCACCGCCACCGGGAACACCGCCGGACCAGACAGGCCGCCCATCACGTTGGACAGGATGGGCTTGCGCTTCTCAATGTCGATACGCATACCCAGCAGCGTGTTGATGAGCGACAGTGCATCCGCGCCCGCAGACTCGGCGGCACGCGCGATCTCGGCAATGTCGGTCACATTCGGGGACAGCTTGACGATGAGCGGCTTTTTCGCCTTGGCCTTGGCCGCCGAAACGACCTCCTCGACCATCTTCGGCTGTGTGCCGAATGCCATGCCGCCGCACTTGACGTTCGGGCAGGAAATGTTCATCTCGATGAGGTCAACATCCGCATCCGAAATCTTCTCGACCATACCCTCATATTCCTCAACCGTGTTGCCGGATACATTGGCGATGATCTTGGTATCAAACTGGCGCAGGAACGGGATCTGCTCCGCAATAAAGCGGTCGATGCCCGGGTTTTGCAGGCCGACACAGTTCAGAATGCCCTGCGGCGTTTCCGCGATGCGCGGCGCCGGATTGCCGAGGCGCTCGGTCGGGGTCAGGCCCTTAACACCAATGCCGCCCAGCTGGGACAGGTCAAAATATTCGCCGTACTCATGGCCGAAGCCGAACGTGCCGGATGCGGTCGTGATGGGGTTTTTCAGCTCCACGCCGCAAAAATTCACTCTTAAATCTGCCATTACCACTCGACCTCCTCAGCGTTGAATACCGGACCATCCTTGCAGACATGGCCGTAACGGGTTTCGCCGTTCTCCGACTTGAGCGCACACGCGCACACAAGGCACGCGCCGATGCCGCAGCCCATGCGCTCCTCCATCGAAACCTGACAGGGCACACCGGCCTCTTTCGCGATGGCCGCGATGGCTTTCAGCATGAGCTTCGGGCCGCACGCCGCCACGCCGGTCGCGGAGGCGATCTGCTCCTTCAGCACATCGGTGACAAAGCCGTGGCGGGCATAGCTGCCGTCATCGGTGGTGACAAAGGTTTCGCATTCATCTCGGAAGTCACCCTCCAGAATCACCGCGCCCTGGTTGCGGAAGCCGAGGACAGCGGCAGGCTTTGCGCCCTTTTCCGCCGCCGTGCGAACACAGCCCAGCATAGGCGGCACGCCGATGCCGCCGCCGATGAAGATCGGGCGGCCGCCGAGCGCCTGTACATCAAAGCCGTGGCCCAGCGGGCCGAGTACGTCGAGCACATCGCCGGCCTTGCGTTCGCTCAGCCACTTCGTGCCGTCGCCCTTTACCTGAAAGACGATACGCAGATGGCTGCCTTTCCAAGTACAGATCGAGATCGGGCGGCGCAGCAGATGGCCCTCGCCGCACGCGATATGTACGAACTGGCCGCACTGTGTCAGCTTAACGATCTCCGGTGCATCCAGCACCATCAGATACAGACCCTCGCCGAGCCGGGTATTTTCCACAACACGGCAGTTTTCCTGAATCGACATAACATTCTCCCTCCGTTATCCCGCCCGTCTGAGATGACAGGCACAAAATTTTCCGATGATACTATTGTACCGTAAAAATGCCGAAAAATAAAGTAGGCAGAGTGCAGAATTGAAAATTGAGGATTGAGAATGGAAAATTATGTCGAGCGTGGAGATAACGCAACGGTTTGCGTTATTTTCCGGGCAAAACAAAAAGCAGTAACTTTCGTTACTGCTTTCCGTGTGCGCGATGAGTTATCTTCCCGGGCCGTCACCAGCCAA
>CAKSVR010000009.1 GCA_934504345.1 uncultured Agathobaculum sp.
TCATCCCGGCGTTCAAGTCCATCTTTGTTGCGGCATTTGACCCGCAGGCCATCCTCGGCGGCGCAGCCGGCATCACGGTTCGTCAGGCAATGCGCTACGGCGTTGCACGCGGCCTGTTCTCCAACGAGGCCGGCATGGGCTCCACCCCGCACGCACACGCGCTGGCAAAGGTAAAGCGTCCGCAGGATCAGGGCGAGATCGCCATCGTTTCCGTATTCATCGACACCTTTATCGTGCTGACCCTGACCGCAATGGTCATCCTGACCTCGGGTATGCTCAATCCGGGCGCACCGGACGGCCTTCAGGGCACCGAGCTGGCGCAGGCGGCATTCAAGGCTTCCCTTGGCACGGCAGGCATGGCGTTCGTTGCCATCTGTATGCTGTTCTTCGCGTTCTCGACCATCATCGGCTGGTATTTCTTCGGTGAGCAGAACGTAAAGGCGCTGTTCGGCCACAAGGCTGTCAAGGCTTACGCGGCTATCGTTGTTATCTGCATCGTGATCGGTTCCGCACTGCACGTTGATCTGGTCTGGAACCTGTCCGACCTGTTCAACGGCCTGATGGTATTCCCGAACCTCATCGCGCTGCTGGCGCTGTCCGGTCTGGTTGCCAAGGCGGCACATGATCAGGACATCATGAAGAAGTAATGGAAAATGTATGCCGATAAAGAGGCGTATTATGCGCTCAAAGGCCGGAGAAGATAGAAATACACCGGAAATTTCCGGTGTATTTTTTTGCCGTCACCGAAAAAACACTGGTTTTCGCCCTGAACGTACCGTATAATGTGGTAGTACCGCAGGAAAATTTGATTTTGTTTTACCCAAACCGTAGGGCGGGGTGCCCTCACCCCGCCACATATAAGTGTGACCACCCAGTTGCAACGGCGGGGTGAGGGCACCCCGCCCTACGCATTACAAGATATGATTCCTGCAAAAGACGTTCAAAAAGGAGAATTCCAAATGAAAAAACGTACATTTCTGCTCTTTGCGCTGCTGGCGATGCTGGTACTGACCGCGTGCGGCGGCAAATCGAACGCACAGACCGACACCTCCGCACCGGATGACAGCTCTCAGCAGACCACCGCGGACGACACCGCCGAGCCCATCGGCCAGCACCACGCGCAGATCACCGTCAAGGACTACGGCACCATCGACATCGAGCTCGACGGCGATGTGGCTCCCATCTCGGTGCAGAACTTTATCGACCTTGCAAACGATGGTTTTTACGACGGACTGACCTTTCACCGCATCATCACCGGCTTTATGATGCAGGGCGGCGACCCGACCGGCACGGGCATGGGCGGCTCTGAGGACAACATCAAGGGCGAGTTCTCCGCGAACGGCGTGAAGAACGACCTGTCGCACACGCGCGGCGCGGTTTCCATGGCGCGTTCGAACGACTACGACAGCGCCTCCTCGCAGTTCTTCATCGTCCAGCAAGACAGCACCTATCTGGATGGCCAGTACGCCTGCTTCGGCTATGTCACCAACGGCATGGATGTGGTCGATGCCATCTGCGACAACACGCCTGTCACCGATGATAACGGCACCGTGGAAGCGGCAAATCAGCCGGTTATTGAGAGCGTTAAGATCATCGACTGAGCATGACAAGAGTGAAGAGTGGAGAGTTGAGAGTGGAGAGCAAGTTCCGGTTTCCCTCCTGCAATAACAAAAACGGAGAGCAAAGCTCTCCGTTTTTGTTTTATTCCTCGTTTTTCGCCTGCTCAATGTCCTGCAAGAGCTGTTTCTGCGTATCATCGAACAGCAGACGCTTATTGTGCGCGAAATACGCCTCGCACCCGAAATTCTGGATGAACCACGAGGTAAACCAGTTCGCAGTCAGCTCGGTCGCGAACAGCACGAGCTCCTGCGAGTCCGGGATGGCGGCATCGAGGAAGGCAAAGGCGTTCGCGAGCTCGGCATCGGTCTTATCGACAGCGGCGGCGCGTGCATCCACATCTGCGGCAAACAGTGCTTTCAGGCGGTCGAACTGCTCGTTTTCCGGTACTTTTTCGAGGGCGATCGTCTGGCGGTAGCTGTCCAGCCGCTCCACCTCACGAGAAGCGGCAAACAGCGCATCCTTATCCGAGGAGCTCCCGCGCTTCGCGATGAGCGCGGCGCGCTTTTCATCCGCCAGCGCGGCGAGGCTGCTCCCGCCCTCGCGGATGCACAGCAGGTCGGCGTGCAGTGCATCGGTCAGCGCATCCAGACGGTACGCGCTCCGCGCACCATCCGCCAGCCGGCTCAGCAGCAGACCGAGCACGCCCAGCTTTTCATCAAACGGCGCATCGCGCAGCTCGGCGGCGCGGACCGGCTCCCAAGTGCCGGAAAGCAGCTCATCCACGCGGTAAACCTGCTTGTATTTGTCGTAAAGCTGCAAATAATTTGCAAAATCACTCGCCACCTGCGGCAGCTGCAAATACTGCTCCACGACCTGCCGATCGACCGGAATGCCCAGCGATTCGTACACCTGCATCAGCTCGGACAGATCCTCCCAGCCACGCGCAGTGACGAACTGCAAGCCATCGGCAGTCGCCTCCACGCGGTAGAAATGCTCACGGCGAATCTCGAAATAGGACAAAATCGCGCCGTGGATGCCGCGCCGATAGGCGTACTCTTTCCAAACGCCGAAATCCTCCTCGATGTCGATCTTTTTCACGCGGTCGAGCGTTACAACGTCAAATTCCCGCACGGATTTGTTGTATTCCGGCGGATTGCCCGCCGCCACGACCACCCAGCCCGCCGGGAGCTGCTGGTTGCCGAACGTCTTGCACTGCAAAAACTGGAGCATCATCGGCGTGAGCGTTTCCGAGATGCAGTTTATCTCATCGAGGAACAGGATGCCCTCTTTTACGCCCGTGCGCTCCATCTCACGGTAAACGGATGCGATAATCTCGCTCATCGTGTAGGCGGTGACGGTGCGTTCCTCGCCGCCGAGCACCACCTTGTCGATGAACGGCAGGCCCAGCGCGGACTGGCGCGTGTGGTGGGTCAGCGTGTACGACACGAGGCCCACGCCGGTTTCCTCCGCGATCTGCTGCATGATCTGGGTCTTGCCGATGCCCGGCGGGCCCATCAGCAGGATAGGCCGCTGTCGGATGGACGGGATGCGGTACGCGCCGAACTCATCCGCTGCAAGATAGGCGCGGAGCGCGTTTTTTATCTCATTTTTGGCTCGTTTGATATTCATAGTCTGTAATCCTTATCATAACGCTTTTCTCTATTATAGCACGTTCTCTCCGGGTCGCGCGGACTTTTTCTTGACTCTCACACTATGGCAGGTAGTATCATAAGTATGAGCTCAAAACACAGGTACCTGCAAAGGAGAAACTATTATGCTGAAAATCGGTGCATTTTCCGCGCTGTCACACATCAGCGTGCGTATGCTGCGCTATTATGACGAAAACGGCCTGCTCCGTCCGTCCCATATCGACCGCTTCACCGGCTACCGCTATTATGACGAAAGTCAGCTGGCCGAGGCCTGCCGTATCGCTCTGCTGCGCGATATGGGCTTTGGTGTCGCTTCCATCAGCGCCATCCTGCACGGCGGCCGTGAGGCATACCGCAGTGCCCTGCGGCAGCAGCGCGCCGAGCTGCTCCGCCGCCGCGATGAAGTGACTGCCCAGCTCATTTTGCTGGAAAAAGCGCTCTACCGCACCGAAAAGGAGGAAAATCCTATGGAAAAGTATCAGGTCGTGTGCAAAACCCTGCCGGAACGCTATGTCGCTTCGGTGCGTGACATTCTTCCCGACTATTTCTACGAGGGCCGTCTGTGGCACACGCTCATGCAGGAAACTGCCGGACTGAACCTCGTACCGGTCGAGCCGTGCGCGTTCGGCATTTATCACGACGGCGAATACCGCGAACACGATGTCGATGTGGAAATCCAGTTTGCCGTACAGCCGGGCGCATACGCCGACACGGCGCACGTTCAGTTCAAGACTGTCCCGCCGGTGCTTGTCGCCTCCGCGGTGCATCACGGCAGTTATCAGACCATCAACGCCGCGAATATCGCGGTGGCCGAGTGGGCGCAGCGCAGCGGCTACGAATTTGCCGGAATGTTGTTCAGCATCTACCATGTCAGCCCGGCACAGACCAGCAATCCTGATGAACTTGTCACCGAGGTGTGCTATCCCGTCCGGTTAAAGGCAAAAGATTAACACCTCACACGGAAACAGGCTCCCGCCGGGAGCCTGTTTTGCTACTCCACCCGCAGCTCATCCTCGCGTATCACCGCACGGATGCCCCACGGCGGCACCTTGTCCGGATAGGCTTCGCCCTCGAGCATGACGAACGCGGCATCGTACTTCGGGCGCTTTTTCGGGTAGATGCCAAGCCCGTCCGTGAAGTACAGCAGTCCGCGCAGATGGCGGAACGCGCCCTCGCTGTTCAGGCGGTCAACGTACTCGAAAACCGGCCGAAAGTCGGTCGCAGACTGCCCGATGAGCTCAAAATGCTCCATATAGTCCGCAAGCTCACGGGCGTTCGTCACCTTTTTGTCCGAGCGGAGCTGATCGTCGCACTGTAAAATACGCAGATTGAACTGCCGGAAAAAGCTGGTGTTCTCCTGCAGCAGCTCGTAAGTGCGCTGCAAAAACGCGCGCACCAGTTCGCCCGAGGTGGACATCGAAGTGTCGATAGCGATGACGAAATCCTCGATTTTACGCACTTCACGGGTTTCCAGCGGCTCAATGAGCGGCATATTGCCGAAATGCCGCAGTCCGTAGGCATAATAGCCGTAGTCGAACGAATCCGCATCCACCGAAACCTCCTCGCGCAGCGCGGCAAACCGCCGCAGAAACGCGCGGAAATCGGTCGTTTTGCGGGCGGAAACCGCCAGCTGCTCCCGCACGGCCTCACCGCCCTCGGCTTTGTTCGCGAAAACCGTTTCCATCGCGGTCTGGGTGCGCTCGGCCTGCTGCTGCCAGCGTTTTTCCTGCTGATCGTCGTCCTCTTTGTACCACAGTGTGTGCTCGTCCACCGCGAACACGCGCGTGAGCGTAGCGCAGTCGTAGGAGTTCAGCCGCGTGCGCCGAAAATGCCGATATACCGCCTCGGCGGTCAGCACGGGCAGCTCGTCCTTGAGCTCGCGGTAGATGTTCTGCCGCCGAACCGAAACCTTTTCGGCCTGCAAACAGCGGTAATCGAGCGAATCCAGCATACTCTCGACCGCAATATCGCAGGAAAGATCCCACAGGTCGGCATCGCGGCCGCGCGTTTTGCCGGGATGGCGCAGCAGACAGTGGAACAGCGTGTGCAGATACGCGCGGTTGACGTTCGCGCGGGAGCGCTCGTACTGCTGAGCCAGCCACGCACCGCTGAAAAACAGGGCGCGGGTGTCGGTCGCGAGTGTGGGCGTGTCGTAGCCGTCCGCCGCAGGCAGCGCCGCCAGCGCGGAATCGAGGAACGGCAGGTTCATGTACAGCTCGGTGCGGGCGGAAAACAGGATTTCGCGCCCGATGGAGCGCCAGCGGTCGGATTGCGGCATGGAAAATATCACCTCACAGGTTCATCTTGCATCATAGATCAAACGATTTTGCCCGTCCTTTGGACTGGGTTCTGCCCGTAGCGGCCAGCAGGACGGACAGTGCGGCGGTCTGCTCGGCTTCGCGGGCGGCAGTGCAGGCGGCATCCACATCGGCGGGCGACAGCACACCGAGCGACAGCAGAAACGTCAGCGCGGCGGACTCGCCCTGTTTGGCGCAGCTCTGCGCCAAAGCGCCGCCGTGGGTGCGTAAAACCGCGAGATAGTCCGCTTTTGCGGCATCCGAGAGCGCAAACGGTACAGCAAGCCGCCGCACCGCGACACGCGCCGCAACCGAAAAATCATGCCGCTCGAGCAGTTCGCTCAGCGCGGCATCGTACTGCCGGAAATTCAGCACACCGCTGTCAAAGCACTGGCGGTAGCTGTAACCCGCGCCGTGGATGCGCCGCTGAAAGATATGCGCGGGACTGAGATCCTCCAGCTCCTCAACATACTCAGGGAACAGCAGGCGCGCGTGCCCGTCAAACCGCACATCCAGCTCACCGGCGTACTCGCCGAGCAGCTTGGGCAGGCAGGTCGGCGCGGACGGTTCGGCGTGGATAACGACCTCACGCAGGCTCATGCAGTTCATCAGCGCACCGCCACCGAACTCGCTGACCGAGCCGGTCAGCTCGATGCGTTCGAGGTTCCGGCAGTTGTAAAAAGCGTAGCTTCCGACACTTTTTGCCTGTTTCGGGAGCTGAACCGTGCGTATCGCCGCGGCATCGTGTATCGGCTCCGCGCCGCCGCAGGTGATGCGGACGGAGAACGTGTCCTGCCCGGTCAGCTCGGGCGCCCGCTCGCTGAGTACATACGCGCCGACCTCGGTGACGGGTACGCCGTCGATCTCGTCCGGCAGACGCACAATGTCGTCCCGCGTTTCGCAGCGCAGCAGCGCAATGCCGCTTTCCGTCCGCGAACAGGTCAGCCGCAGCTCGTTTTCGCCCTCTATCACCCGCATCTGCCTTGCTCCTCTCGTTTTTCTGTTCCCCATTATAGCACAGCGGACGGCAAAAAACGATACTCCGCCCGTGTATTCTCGCGATAAGAATTTCAAACAGAAATAATATATTCTTTTTCGCAAATCCCGCTTGACAAACCCGTATTTTGCGAATATACTGTGTGCATACCAAGTAAACCAATCCAAACCAATGACGAAGACGAGTAGCAGGGAAACCAAACCTCCAAGAGAGCCGCGGGCGGTGTGATCGCGGCAGGCACGGACCGTGTGAATGGACTTCAGCAGGGCAAGGCGAACGGCTTCGGCCAAGTAACTGCGACGGGGACTCTGCCCGTTATCAGGGGAGCACGCATTGATCGATGTGTGAGCAGAGTGGGCGCGTTTTCGCGTCAATCTGGGTGGTACCGCAAGAGCGCATTCGCTCCTGTCCCATGAGCAATCTGGGACAGGAGCTTTTTATTTGTCCAAAAGAGTGACGAGTTGAGAGTGCAGAGTGAAGATTATCGTTCTCTCCACTCTATACTCCTCACTCTCCACTCTATCTGAAATTCGCAAAGGAGTAATCACCATGCCTAAAATCCCGCACCGTTTGTATTTGACCGAAGACCAGATGCCCAAGCAGTGGTACAACCTGCGGGCGGACATGAACGAAAAGCCCGATCCGCTCATCCATCCGGGCACGCGCCAGCCGCTGGCGGAGCAGGATCTGTATCCTATCTTCTGTGAAAAGCTGGCTCATCAGGAGCTCGACAACGACACCCGCTACATCGATATTCCCGAGCCGGTGCTCGATATGTATAAGCTGTATCGTCCGTCGCCGCTGTGCCGTGCGTACAATCTGGAAAAGGCGCTCGACACCCCGGCAAAGATCTACTATAAATTCGAGGGCAACAACACCTCGGGCAGCCACAAGCTCAATTCCGCCATCGCACAGGCGTACTACGCCAAGGAGCAGGGCCTCAAGGGCCTTACCACCGAAACCGGTGCCGGTCAGTGGGGAACCGCGCTCTCCGAGGCGTGCGCGTACTTCGGCCTTGACCTGAAAGTGTTCATGGTCAAAGTATCCTACGAGCAGAAGCCGTTCCGCAAGGCCATCATGCAGACCTTTGATGCGAATGTAACGCCGTCCCCGTCGAACACCACCGAGGCCGGCCGCGCGATTCTCGCACACGACCCGACCACCGGCGGCTCGCTCGGCTGCGCCATCTCCGAAGCCGTTGAGATGGCCACCACCCACGAAGGCTACCGCTATGTGCTCGGCTCGGTGCTCAATCAGGTGCTGCTGCACCAGTCCATCATCGGTCTGGAGAGCAAGCAGGCGATGGAGATGCTGGACGAATATCCGGACATCGTGATCGGCTGTGCGGGCGGCGGCTCCAACCTCGGCGGCCTGATCTCTCCGTTCATGCAGGATAAGCTGCTCGGCAAGGCCGACCCGCGCATCATCGCGGTGGAACCGGCCTCCTGCCCGTCGCTCACCCGCGGCAAGTATGTTTACGATTTCTGTGATACCGGCCACGTTACGCCGCTCGCGCGGATGTATACGCTCGGCAACGGCTTCATGCCTGCGCCCAACCATGCAGGCGGCCTGCGCTACCACGGCATGAGCCCGATCCTCTCCAAGCTGTACCACGACGGCTATATGGAGGCGGTTTCGGTCAAGCAGACCGATGTATTCGATGCGGCAGTCCAGTTTGCCAAGGTCGAAACCATCCTGCCCGCACCGGAATCCAGCCACGCCATCCGCGCGGCCATCGACGAGGCGCTCAAGTGCAAGGAAACCGGCGAGGCAAAGACCATCCTGTTCGGCCTGACCGGCACGGGCTACTTCGATATGGCGGCCTATGAAGCATATCACAACGGCACCATGCACAACCACGTTCCCACCGACGAGGAATTGCAGACCGGTTTCGACACCATCCCGCCGCAGGCGTAATTGCATACGATATATGGCAGACCTCCAATTCCCTCTGCTGTATATAAAGTAAGCCGTCCGTTCCCCCACGGGCGGCTTTTGCCTGTCCGAAAACGACCTCCGAAAAAACTTTCCGATTTTCTGAAAATAATTGTTGACATTCCACCTCCCCCGTGATATTATAATAAGGCAGTCAGCGAGAGCGACACTGCAAAAGAGAAAATCGATCTTGTATGCGCCAGTAGCTCAGCTGGATAGAGTGTTTGGCTACGAACCAAAAGGTCGGGGGTTCGAATCCCTTCTGGCGTACCAGATCAACCGGTTATTTCGCAAGAAATGACCGGTTTTTCTTATTTTCCGCCGAATTTGCTGGGATGCTGCCGTCAGCCTCCGCTGTACGCAGGCATGACAGGAACAGCTTTGCTGTCCTGTCATCTTTTTTGTGTGCCGAAATCCCCGAAAGGCGAAACCGCCGGTTTCCGTTTACTTTTCCCCTCCGCTATGATACAATAGACTATCATAATGCGGAAGTATGAGCCTGTTTCGAAGCCACGGTTTCGCCGACAAGAGGAATGAACCGCGGGCCGTTCCAGTATCGCCCGGAAGTATCAAAACCGCGATTCATGCTCCCGGTTTTGATGGATTTGCTTTGCAGATTCTATTGAACAGCGCTGCGGCGCAGGAAATGCGAAGCAGCTGTCGAAAAGTTTTCCTATTTTCTATAAATGGAAGTATGTCTATGAGAAAAAATGTACTCGAATATCTGGAATCCTCTGCCCGCACGCACGCGGACAAGGTGGCATTCCTCGATGACACCCGCTCGTTCACGTTCGGCGAGCTGCTGACCGCCGCACAGGGCCTCGGCACGCATCTGGCGCAGACCGTTGCGCCCGCGCACAAGCCGGTCGCGGTGCTCATCGGCCGCACCGCCGAGAGCGTTGCCGCTTTGCAGGGCGTGCTGTACGCCGGCGCGTGCTATGTGCCCATCGACGACCATATGCCGGAGGCGCGCATCCGCCGCATCCTCGAGCAGGTGCAGCCCGCCGCCATCGTCTACGCTGAGGGCAACCGCAAGCAGGCCGAGCCGCTGGCCGACTGTGCCCCGCTCATCTCGATGAACGAGGGCTTCGCCACCCCGGCGGACACCAAGCTGCTCGAAAGCATCCGCGAAACCGTGCTCGACATCGACCCGGTGTACCTGCTGTTCACCTCGGGCTCGACCGGAACGCCCAAGGGCATCGTCATTTCGCACCACGCCCTCATCGACTTCACCGACTGGCTCACCGATTTCTGCGGCTACACCGAAAACGACGTTTTCGGCAACCAGTCGCCGTTTTACTTCGATACCTCGTGCAAGGACATCTACCAAACACTCAGTCTGGGCGCGACCTGCGTGATTTTGGAGAAAAAGGTGTTCATTTTCCCGCTGTTCCTGCTGCAAGCCTTGGAGCAGCACCACATCACTGCTGTCAACTGGGCGACCTCGGCTTTCCATATGGTCGCAAGCTCGGGTGCGCTCGACAAATGCGTGCCGAGCTGCCTGAAAAAGATCATCGTCGGCGGCGAGGCTTTGCAGGCCCGCCATGTGAACACATGGAAGCGTGCAATTCCCGATGCAGAGGTGTATAATATGTACGGCCCGACCGAAACCACGGTGGACTGCATCGCGCTGCGGCTCGACCGCGACTACCGCGACGACGAGGCCATTCCGATCGGCAAAGCCTGCCGCAATATGCAGATCCTGCTGCTGGACAGCGACGGACACCTCGTTCCCGACGGTCAGCCCGGCGAAATCTGCGTGCGCGGCGGCGGACTGGCCCTCAGCTACTTCGGCGAGTGGGAAAAGACCGAGCACGCCTTCGTGCAGAACCCGACAAACCCGTATTTCCGCGATATTGTGTACCACACGGGTGATATTGCCGTCAAAAAGGACGACGGCCTGCTGTACTTCCTGTCGCGGCAGGACGGGCAGATCAAGCACATGGGCTACCGCATCGAGCTCGGCGAGATCGAAACCGCGCTGCACAGCGTGGACGGCATCGCCGCGGCGGCGTGCCTGTTCGACCGCGCCCGCGACCGCATTGTCTGCATTTATGAGGGCGAACCGGATGCCGCCGCGCTCGCACGCGCGATGCGTAAGCTGGTGCCCAAATATATGCTGCCGAACATCTACGAAAAGCTGGATGCGCTGCCGCACAATGCCAACGGCAAGATCGACCGCGCCAAGCTGAAGGAGCAATTCATCCATGCGGAAGATTGACAATTTCGCACAGATTTCCGGGCTGCTGAACGCGCAGCTCAAGCGCGGTGTCCTCACCAACAACTTTCTGCGCGGCGAGGACTACACCCGGGAGATCGAAAACGGCCTCTATCTCCACGAGGCGGACGGCGCACTGCTGCTGTTCCGCGAACGCGGTACGCATCTTGTGATGACGTTCTACCTGCATCCGGGCGCGGTGCTCTCCCTGCCCGAAACGGACAGGCCGATCGTCACCGAGCTTTCCTGCCGCGCCAAGGATGCCGAGGCCATGGCAAATGCCGCCGCGCAGTTCTGCGCCCTCGGCTTTCGCGAAGCGCTGCGCCGCACGCGGCGCACCCGCAAGCCCGAACTGTTTCCCTCGGAAACCACGGCATTTCCGGCAAAACCGGAGGATTTTGCGGACATTTCCCGTTTTCTCAGCGACCACTTTCCGCCGCTGACCGGCTGCATACCGACCGAGGACGACCTGCGCGAAAACCTCGAGGACGGCCATACCGTTATCACCCGGGACGAAAAAGGCGTTTCCGGCGTGCTGCATTTCGCGGTTTCCCGCGCCTCGACCGAGATCCGGCACCTTGCCGTGCGCGAGGACTGCCGCCGGCTCGGACTCGCCGGTGAGCTGCTCACCGCGTACCTTGCGGCCACGGACGGCGCAAAAAGTCAGGTCTGGGCCCGCACGGGCAACCTCCCTGCCGAACATTTTTACGAAAAACACGGCTACCGGCCGGATGGCTGGACCTCTGCCGTGCTGCAATATCACTAACCCAATCCAAACAAAGGAGAAATCGACCATGAGAGAAAAAATCATCGAAATCCTGAACGAGATCTGCCCCGGCAACGACTTTGAGAACGAAACCGCCATCATCGACGACGGCATCATCGATTCCCTCGACATCGTAGCCGTTATTTCCGAGCTGATGGAGGAGTTTGATGTTCAGCTGGGTGTCAACGACCTGACCCCGGAGAACTTCAACTCGGTCGATGCCATCGTTGAACTGATCGAGAACGCACAGGAATAATGGCATTTACTTCCGCTTCGTTTATCGTGCTCACCATCGCGAGCGTGCTGCTCTACTACATCGTGCCGAAAAAGGCGCAGTGGAGCATCCTGCTGCTGGCGAGTGCGGCGTTTTACATGGCGGGCTCGGTCAAGGCGTTCGCATGGGTGGTGCTCGTTGCCGCAATGACATGGGGAACCGGCATCCTCCTCGGACGGTATAACGCCATCAAGCCCGCCGACAAGGCGCAGAAGGCCCAAATACAGCACAAAAAGAAGCAGATCGCGGTTCTTTGCGCGGTCTGCTGTTTTGGCTTGCTCTACGCCATGAAATACTGGAATTTTACGCTCGAGCTGCTGCCGTCCACGCTCGGCAGTCACATCCCGCGCTGGGATTTTGTCGTGCCGCTCGGCCTGTCGTTCTTTATCTTCCAGTCCATGAGCTATGTTGTCGATGTTTACCGCGGCAAGTACGCGCCCGATCGCAATCCGCTGCGCTACGGCCTGTTCGTGTCGTTCTTCCCGCAGATGGTGCAGGGCCCGATCAGCCGCTTCGACCAGCTCGGCCCGCAGCTCCTCGCGGAGCGCACGCTCTGCTGGGAGGATCTTCAGCTCGGCATCCAGCTGGCTCTGTGGGGATATTTCAAGAAAATCGTCATTGCCGACCGCGCGGCGGTGCTGGTGAACAACGTCATCATGGAAAACTGCCCGTATGGCGGTGCGGTCATCGCGCTGGGTATCCTGTTCTACTGCATCCAGCTGTACTGCGATTTTTCCGGCGGCATCGACATCACGCGCGGCGTTGCGCGGATGTTCGGCATCGATATGGCCGTCAACTTCCGCCGTCCGCTGTTCTCCACCTCGCTGGCCGACTACTGGCGGCGCTGGCACATCACGCTCGGCGCGTGGATGCGCGACTATGTGTTCTATCCACTGGCGTTCTCCAAGCCGTTCGGCAAGCTCGGCAAGTGGGCGCGCAAGCACTTCAAGGGCATGATGGGCAAAATATGCGCCACCTCGACCGCAACGTTCATCGTGTACCTCATCATCGGCATCTGGCACGGCGCGAACTTCCGCTACATCGCGTTCGGCCTGTGGAACGGTATCCTTATCACCTCTTCCCTGCTGATGGAGCGCCGCTTCCTTTCGTGGAAAGAAAAGCTGCACATCAATGACAAATCGACCGGCTGGCGCATCTTTATGACCGTCCGCACGTTCGGACTGGTGTTCATCGGGCGATATTTCACCCGCGCGCCGCGCCTCAAGACCGTGTTCGCGCTGCTCGGCACGACCGTGCTGCACCCGCATTTCAGCGAGCTCTCGACCGTTGTGCCCACGCTCGGCCTGACGGTTTCCGACTTTGTCATCATTTTTGTCGGCATCCTCATCGTCCACGGCGTGGAGTTCTTTGAGGAACGCGGCACGGATGTGCAGGCGTGGCTCAACGAGCGCCCGGCGCTCGTGCAGATGACGGTGCTGACCGTTTCGCTCGTTATCCTGCTGCTGTTCGGCATTTTCCGTGCCGGATACATCTCGTCCGAGTTCATCTACAAGCAATTTTAAGGAGGGCAGAGCATGAACGCAAAAAAATGGGTGCTTTCTCTGCCCGTTATCGCGCTGATTCTGGCTGCGCTGCTGGCCGGCTTCAACTATGTCACCGACCCGTTCGGCGCGTTCGGCGACCGCTTTTTGCAGTGGTTCTCGTATGACGAAACCAACAATCCGCGTGCGGCGAAGATTTCCTATCTTGAGCAGCACCACGACGAATACGACTCGTATTTCCTCGGCTGCTCGTCCACCAGCTCGCTGCCGACCGGCACGTTCAACGAGATGCTGAACGCAAAGTTCTACAACCTCATCATGTACGGCGCGGACATGAAGGACTGCGAAAAGATCGCAAATTACCTCATCGACAACTACACGGTCAAAAATCTGGTGCTCAACGTGTATATCGACAACGGCCTGACCTACGATGATGAGTCGAACAAGCTGACCCACAGCCTGCATTACAAGACCGACCCGGATATGTCCGCACTGTCGTATTACTCGCGGTTCCTGTTCGCGGACCCGCGCTACGGCGCGCAGAAGCTCGTGAACGAGAAGAAAGACACGCTCCTGCCGCAGTCGTTCGACGTTTTTGACGAGCAGACCGGCGCCTATGACAAGCGCGTGCGCGATGTGGAGGCCATCGGCGCGGCGGCGGACTACCTGACCGCCTATCCGGTGTTCACGAACTATCCCAAGCGCGAAAAGGCGCACCTGTACAAGACCGAGGACTGCATGAGCTCGGTCGCGGCCATCCGCAAGGTGTGCGAGGAGAACGGCGTGAACCTCATCGTGCTCACCGCACCGGTGTACACGGACTACTACGACAACTTCTATGACGAGGATGTGACGAATTTCTACGAATCCCTCGCGAAAGTGACCGATTACTGGGATTTCTCCAACTCTTCCGTCAGCAGTGAGCCGCGCTTCTTCTATGATGGCACGCACTTCCGCAACAACGTCGGTGAGATGATGGCGGCCCGCATCGCGGAGCGCAGCTATCCCGATTTTGATGCGCCCGTCACCGCCATGCCGGATGATTTCGGCTTTTATGTCACCGCCGACACCCAGCACGACTATTTCACGCGCCGTCCTGCGCCGCGCTCGGAGGAGGACACCGCGCTGTCCGTACCCGTGCTGACCTGGCACGCCCTGTCGAACGAAACCACCGGCGAGGCCTATGTGACACCGGAAACGTTCCGCAGACAGATTGAAGCGCTGTATGAGGCCGATTACAGCACCATTTCGCTCGAACAGCTGCGCGATTATGTGTACAAGGGCACGCCGCTGCCCGAGAACCCCATCGTGCTGACGTTTGATGACGGCTATCTGAGCAACTACGAGGATGCGTTCCCGGTGCTGGAGGAATACGGCATGAAGGCGACCATCTTCGCCATCGGCGTTTCCATCGGCAAGGATACCTACAAGGACACCGGCAACGCCATGACACCGCACTTCGGCGCGGCGGAAATGCAGGAAATGGTGGATTCCGGGCTGATCTCGATCCAGAGCCACACCTATGATATGCACCAGTGGCCGCCGTTCGAGGACGGGAGCACCGCTGTCCGCGAAACGCTGGCGCAGCTGCCCGGCGAGAGCGACGAGGACTACGAGGCCGCCGTCAAGGCCGACATTCAGCAGAGCAAACAGGCTATCGAGCCCATCACGGGCGAAAAAGTGAACGCGCTGTCCTATCCCGAGGGCGCATACAGCACGCTGACGATGGATGCGCTTCGCAGTCAGGGCATCGAGCTGACGTTCACCACCCAGCCGGGCGTGAACCGCGTGGTGCAGGGTCTGCCGCAGACCTTGTACAGTATGCACCGCATCACCATGAAAGAGGATACGGATATGGATGCGTTCCTCGCGGAACTGGAAAAATAATAACAAAAACCCCATCATTTCGAATGAAATGATGGGGTTTCGGCTGTCGCGAAACTACAGTTTCGCCGACAAGCAGGAACGGACCGTGGGCCGTTCCAAAGTCGTCCAAAAGTTCCCATACGGAAACTTTCTCCCTCTTAAGGTATAAAAACCGAGATACACGCTCCCGGTTTTTATGAATTTGCACGGCAAATTCTATTTAACGCGCGCTGCCGCGCGATATGATAAAATTTGGTTCAATACCTATTTTTTGACAAACTGAAACCCATCATTTCGAATGAAATGATGGGTTTTTGTTATTCTTCGTCCGGCAGAGAGCTGCCGTAGACTTCCAGCGCCCGCTTGATATCGCTCCACGCGAAGCCGCGCCGCTGGAGCGCGGCCACGGCCTTTTCAACCGCTTTCCGGTCGGAAACATCGCCGCGCAGGCGTTTTTCGAGCAGCGCGAGCATCTGCGCCTCGTCCGGCGAAAAGCTCTGCATGGCGGCCTCGGCGGTGTCGCGGTCGATGCCGCGGCGGGTCAGCTCCTGCCGGATGCGCGCCGCGCCGTAGCCCTTGCGTGTATAGCCGCGCACCACGCTCTCCGCATAGACCTCATCGCTGAGCAGCTTGCGCTCGGTCAGCCACGCGAGCGCGTAGTCGGCGGCCTCCTCGTCGTGGCCCTTGGCGACCAGCTTGTCGCGCAGCATTTTCGCACTCAGCGCCCGGTAAGAGAGCTGCTTTGCCGCCGCATCGAGCGCTGCGCGGTACTTATCCTCGCTCATTATTCTTCGTCGAGGTCGTCGAAGTCATCCGCATCGATGGAAACTGCCTTTGCCGAGCTCGGACGGGCCTTTTCGACCGGCTTTTCCGCCTTTTCGGTCGGCACCGCGGCGGATGCACGCGCGGCGTGGCTCTGGGCCAGCTTGCTGCGCTCCTCCTCGACCTTGTCCATGATCTGCTTCTGCACATCGTCAGCCACATCGGGATGATCCTTGAAATACTGCTTGGCGGCATCGCGGCCCTGACCCAGACGGGTATCACCCATCGAGAACCACGCGCCCGCCTTGTTGACGATGCCGTACTTCACGCCCAGATCGACCAGCTCGCTCGTGCGGGAGATGCCCTCGCCGTACATAATATCGAACTCGGCCTCCTTAAACGGCGGCGCGACCTTGTTTTTGACAACCTTTACGCGGGTATGACTGCCGATGAGCTCGGTGCCGTTCTTCAGGTGCTCCACGCGGCGCACATCCAGACGGACGGAGGCGTAGAACTTGAGCGCACGGCCGCCGGTCGTGACCTCCGGGCTGCCGTAGATAACGCCGACCTTTTCGCGCAGCTGGTTGATGAAGATGGCCACGCACTGGCTCTTGGCGATCGAGCCCGCCAGCTTACGCATGGCCTGACTCATCATGCGGGCGTGCAGGCCAACGAACGAATCGCCCATTTCGCCCTCGATCTCGGCGCGCGGCGTGAGCGCAGCGACCGAGTCGATGACCACAATGTCGATCGCGCCCGAGCGCACGAGCGCCTCGGCAATGTCGAGGCCCTGCTCACCGGTGTCCGGCTGGGAAACCAGCAGGCTGTCGATGTCAACGCCCAGCGCCTTCGCGTAGACCGGGTCGAGCGCGTGCTCGGCATCGATGAATGCCGCCGTGCCGCCCATTTTCTGCGCCTCGGCAACGCTGTGCAGCGCGACCGTGGTCTTACCGGAGGACTCAGGGCCGTAGATCTCGATGATACGGCCGCGCGGCAGACCGCCGATGCCGAGCGCGAGATCCAGACCGATCGAGCCGGTCGGGATGTGTTCGATGTTCATGCCGGTGTTCTCACCGAGGCACATGACCGAGCCCTTGCCGAACTGCTTCTCGATCTGGCCGAGGGCAGCGGCGAGTGCTTTCTTCTTATCGGCCGCCGGTGCGACCGGTTCTAACTGCTTTTTGGTAGCCATACTGGTTTATCCTCCCTAAAAAGTTCAACTATGCAAGCCGCAACGCGGCGGTGTTCTCTGATTGGATACCCCCATTATAACAGGGTGTCGATTTGAATGCAATGATTTTATCGAAAATTTGTTCGATAAAATTTTGCCATAAAAAATCCCACTCCGGAGAGTGGGATTCTCTTTCACCTGTAATTTACTTTTCCTGTGCCTCGATGTACTCCTTGGCATGAGCCTTGAGCTTATCGAACGTTTCCGCACTCAGAACGTGCTCGATGCGGCAGGCATCCTCAGCGGCGGTTTCCGCATCCACGCCGAGGGCGGTGAGGAACGCGGTGAGCACGGTGTGGCGCTCATAGATGGTGGTGGCGATCTCCATGCCGGAGTCGGTCAGACCCAGCAGACCGTTCTGGTCGATGGAAAGATAGCCGTTATCGCGCAGCAGGCCGACGGCTCGGCTGATGCTGGGCTTGGAGAAGCCGGTGTAATGCGCTACATCGATCGAGCGCACCTGCCCGTTTTTCTGCGACAGCACAAGGATAGCCTCCAAGTAGTTTTCCGCGCTTTCCTGAATTTTCACTGCACGGACCTCCTTTTTCTGAATTACTCTTTTCGAAAGACAGCCGAACAGAGCGGCATATCCTGAAACTTTACTGATAGTATTTCTATATTATCACGTTTCAAGTTTTTTTGCAATCTGCGGCGAACAAATTTCGCACGCAAACAGCGTTTTTGTGTTACAGCTGATCGGAATAACCATTTTCCTCCGGCTGCGGCGGCTCAGGCAGCTTGCGGTTGATGTCGCGCAGATTGCGGAGCACATCGAACAGCAGCAGGAGCAGCTCAAAGCCGATGCGCGCACCGGCATTGCCGAACACGAACAGCGCCAGCGCCGCAAAAAAGTTGGTGAACAGCAGGATAATGCTCGAAACCACGATGCCGACCACGGCAATGCAGTACAGCACGCGCAGCAGCCGCTCGGTGTAGGACTTGCGGAAATCGAGGAAATCGTGCAGCCACGCTGCCGCACCGTGATAGCGGTTCGGCCTGCGGACGAACAGTACATACAGCGCAATACCGCCCGCCAGAACCAGAATCAGCGCTAAAATCGGCAGGATAATGGCGAAAAGCGGCGTATAAGTGTAGGTATAAGCATAAGGATAGCTCATCATGAACGCATTTCTCCTTCCATGCAAATATGTGTAGATTTAGTGTAACATATTCTCGAAACCGTTGCAAGTCGGCGCAAAATGTTGTACTCTTTTGTTGTAGAAAATAACTTTCTGCCTAACAGGAGAGATACCATGAAGATTCTGCATACCACACCCGCGCAGGACGGGTTCTATATGCCTGCTGAGTTTGCGCCGCACGAGGGCTGCCTGATGATCTGGCCGGAACGGGCGGATTCGTGGCAGTACGGCGCGTATGCCGCCCGCAAAGCGTTCATCCGTGTCATCGAGGCCATTTCCGAGAGCGAAAACATGACCGTGCTGTGCTCCGAGGGGCAGTACGACAACGCCCGCGCCCAGCTGCCGGAAAACGTCCGGCTGGTGGTGATGGCGACCGACGATGCATGGGCGCGTGATGTCGGCCCGACGTTCGTCGTCAACGGCAAGGGCGAACGCCGCGGCATCGACTGGGGCTTTAACGCATGGGGCGGCGAAGTGGACGGCCTGTATCCCTCGTGGGAGAACGACAACCGCGTGGCCCGCAAGTTCTGCGACCTGCTCGGCAATGACGTTTACGACAAGCGCGGCTTCATCTGCGAGGGCGGCTCTATCCATTCGGACGGCGAGGGTACGGCGCTCGTCACCGAGGCGTGCCTGCTCTCTGCGGGCCGCAATCCCGACCTGACAAAGACCCAGATCGAGCAGGTTTTGTGCGATTATCTGGGCGTTTCCAAGGTCATCTGGCTGCCGCGCGGCATCTATAACGACGAAACCAACGAGCACGTTGACAACGTGTGCGCGTTCACTGCACCGGGCGAGGTGGTTCTCGCGTGGACGGACGACGAGAGCGACCCGCAGTACGCGCTCTCCAAGGCAAGCCTCGAGGCGCTCGAGGCCGCGACCGATGCCAAGGGCCGGAAAATCAAGGTTCACAAGCTGCCGCTGCCCAAACCCGTCACCATCACGGCGGAGGAATGCGACGGCCTCGACCTGTGCGACGGCGAGCCCACCCGCACACCCGGCGAACGCCTCGCGGCAAGCTACGTCAACTTTTATATCGCAAATAAGGCCGTTGTCATGCCCGCATTCGGTGATCCGATGGACGAAAAGGCGCAGGAAATCCTGCAAACGCTGTTCCCGACCCGCAAGGTCGTTGCCATCCCTGCCCGCGATATTCTTATCGGCGGCGGCAATATCCATTGTATCACCCAGCAAATACCGGAAATTTGATTTCAACCGGTGCCGCTGTTCCGTAGGGCGGGCTGCCCTCAGCCCGCCGCATTTACAATGAGCACCCATTTACAGCGGCGGGGTGAGGGCACCCCGCCCTACGATATACTGTAAAGCATTGCATATTTTGAGAGAAAAGGAGAACTCCTCATGTCAAAAAAGGTAACCGTTGCCGCCATTCAGATGACCTACGGCCTCGAAGAAGCCTGCGAAAAGGTCCGCGAGGCGGCTTCTCAGGGCGCACAGATCATCCTGCTGCCTGAATTGTTCGAAAACTGGTACTTCTGTCAGGAAAAGAGCTACGAAAACTACCATCTCGCGACTACGCTCGAGGAAAACCCTGCCGTCCGTGAGATGCAGACCATCGCCCGCGACTTTAAGGTCGTCATTCCGGTCAGCTACTACGAGCGCGTAGGCGAAACCACGTTCAACACCGTGGCCGTTATCGATGCAGACGGCACCATCATGGGCCAGTACCGCAAGACGCACATCCCGGACGACCATTTCTATCAGGAGAAATTCTATTTTACGCCCGGCGACACCGGCTTCAAGGTCTGGGACACCGCCTACGCAAAAATCGGTGTCGGCATCTGCTGGGATCAGTGGTTCCCGGAATCCGCACGCTGCATGGCGCTCGAGGGCGCGGAGCTGCTGTTCTATCCCACCGCGATCGGCTCTGAGCCCATCCTCGACTGCGACTCCATGCCGCACTGGCGGCGCTGTATGCAGGGCCACGCGGCGGCAAACATCATGCCGCTCATCGCCGCAAACCGCATCGGCACGGAAACCGTCAAGCCCACCGAGGACAACCAGCATCAGTCCTCCTCGCTGACGTTCTACGGCTCGTCGTTCATCGCAGACGAAACCGGCGCACTCGTCGAGCAGGCCGATCGCGAGAACGCAGGCGTGCTCACGCATACCTTTGACCTCGATGAGATCCGTGAAATGCGCCGTTCCTGGGGCGTTTACCGCGACCGCAGACCGGAAATGTACAGTGCGATGCGGGGATACGGCAGGTAATAGAGTGAAGAGTGAAGATTGGAGAGTTGAGAGTGGAGAGAACGTAACGATTTACGTTCGTTTCATCCCACAGGAGGCAATCCGACCACCAAACCAAACAAATCGGGCGGCGCTGACACGCCGCCCTTTCTCTTTGTAAACCGCCGGAACGCAAAACCCGTGCAATCTGCCGTGAACACGCCGCGACAACGCGGAAAACGGAAGCCGATACCCGTTCCTTTTTCGAAGCGGTCCCGAGCACAAATAGGAACGGCAAAGCCGTTCCGTGCGCCGGCTTAAGAATAAGGGAAACGGGGAGATTCAAAAGAGGGGTGGAAACCGTAGGTGTCCATCCCTTTTTTGCGCCCGCCGCGCGTGCGGCACGTTCCCGCGCTCCGCAGAGCGCGAAATCCCCAGCCCAACGAGGATACATCGTGCAATTCGGAGAGGAACGGCGGGGTGAGGGCACCCCGCCCTACGGGAATACGCTTCGCAATGCTGTTAGAAAAAGCAAAAACCCTTTCGGTTTTGCAACCGAAAGGGTTCATGGAGCTTGCGGCCGGACTCGAACCGGCGACCTGCGCATTACGAATGCGCTGCTCTACCAACTGAGCCACGCAAGCAAATTTGTTAAATTAAAGTTTCCGCTGCCACTGCACGCTGTACCAGCGCGGCGCTGCTCATCTCCGGCCTAAGAGCCGCCCTTTGGGCGGTTGGCCTCCGAAACGCTCGTCTGCGGACGAGTGTACCAACTGAGCCACGCAAGCAGCTGTATTTGCCGCTGAAAAGAGCGTTCACTCACTCACAGCGTTTTTAGTATATCACGCTTTTGAAAATTCGTCAATATTTTTTTGAAATTTTTCTTGACATTCTTCTCGTATCGGCTATAATGGTATAGTATCCTTGCTCACATCAAAGGATGTGGGCCAAAAGTCCAAAAGGAGGTGCTAAGAAAATGGCAAAGATTTCTGGCAAGTACGAAACTATCTTCATCGTTAACCCCAAGCTGGAAGAGGCAGCGGCTACCGCTGTTGTGGACAAGTTCAAGTCCCTCGTTGAGGCGAATGGCACGAATGTAGAGGTCGAGGACTGGGGCAAGCGCCGTCTGGCGTACCCGATCGAGGACCAGACCGAGGGCGTTTACACGCTGGTTCGTTTTGAGTCCAAGCCCGATTTCCCGGCTGAGCTGGACCGTATCTACAAGATCACGGACGGCATCATGCGTTCCATCATCGTCTGCCTTGACGACTAAGGCGGTGAACAAAAATGCTCAATAAGGCGATTCTGATGGGTCGATTGACCCGCGATCCCGAATTGCGCCATACCCAGTCCAACATGGCTGTGTGCTCGTTCCGTCTTGCGATCGACCGCGACCGCAAGGGCCCGAACGGCGAACGCCAGACCGACTTCATCGACTGCGTCGCATGGGGCCGTCAGGCAGAGTTCGTTGCACAGTGGTTCACAAAGGGTGCTATGGCCATCGTAGTCGGCCGTGTCCAGTCCCGCCAGTGGCAGGACCAGAACGGCAACAACCGCACGACCGTTGAGGTCAACTGCGACGAGGTTTCTTTCGGTGAAACCAAGAAATCCCGCGATGCCTACAATGCAGGCAATCAGGGCGGTTATGGCTATGATAACGGATCGCAGATGCGGCCCGAGCCTGCCGCGTCCCAGGTTGCTCCCGCGTTCGATCTCCCTGCCGGAGATTCGGATTTTCAGGAGCTGGCTGATGACGACGGCGATGTCCCATTCTAAACTGAAGGAGGTAACGCTACAATGGAAGAAACCAAGAAGGAATTTACTCCCCGTCCGGAGCGTGCAGAGCGCCCGCAGCGCGGCCGTCGCCGCCGCAAGGTTTGCGCTTTCTGCGTAGATAAGGTTGCACACGTTGATTACAAAGATGCCGGCAAGCTGAAGAAGTATATGTCCGAGCGCGGCAAGATCCTGCCCCGCCGTATGACCGGTACCTGTGCAGCTCATCAGCGTCAGCTGACTGAGGCTATCAAGCGTGCACGTCACATTGCACTTCTGCCGTACACCGCAGAGTAAGCAATTCATTTTTCATCATAAGGATACGCAAAGCGTCGTTTTCAGTTGAAAACGACGCTTTTTTGCGCTTTCTACGCATCAAATTTTGATTTGTGTGTCCGTTTCCCTAAACGGATTCACAAAAAGGAGGCACGCAAAACGTGCCTCCTTTTTCCTATCTGCTTACTTCAGCAGGCCATTATCGGTGAAATAGTCGATCTTCATCGCGTGGCGCACCTTGTCGAGCGTACCCTGTGCGGTTTCTGCGGCGATCTCGCTGCCCTTTTTCAGCAGCTCGTAGACCTCGGGCAGACGGCCCTCCCACATCGCGCGGCGCTCGCGCATCGGGCTGAGCAGCGACTGCATGACGTTGTTCAGGAACTTCTTGACCTTTACATCGCCCAAGCCGCCGCGCTGGTAGTGCGCCTTGAGCTCATCGAGGCTCTGGTACTCCGGCAGGAACTCCGCGAAGTGCTCGGGCTGGCAGAATGCATCCAGATAGGTGAATACCGTGTTGCCCTCCAGCTTGCCGGGGTCCTGCACGCGGATATGATCCGGGTCGGTATACATGGACATGATCTTCTCGCGAACGACCTCTTCCGGGTCGGCCAGATAGATGCAGTTGCCGAGCGATTTGCTCATTTTGGCCTTGCCGTCCGTGCCCGGCAGGCGCATACAAGCGTTGTTGGACGGCAGGACGATCTGCGGCATGGTGAGCGTTTCACCGTAGACCGAGTTGAATTTATGGACGATCTCGCGGCACTGCTCGAGCATGGGCTCCTGATCCTCGCCGACCGGAACCGCCGTGGCGTTGAATGCGGTGATGTCCGCCGCCTGACTGATCGGGTAGCAGAAAAAGCCGACGGGAATGCTGGCCTCGAAGTTACGCATCTGAATCTCCGCCTTAACGGTGGGGTTGCGCTGCACGCGCGACACGGTGACGAGGTTCATATAGTAGAACGTCAGCTCGGTCAGCTGCGGCACCATGGACTGGATGAAAATGTTGGCCTTTTCCGGGTCGATGCCCGCCGCGAGGTAGTCCAGCGCGACTTTCATGATGTTCTGGCGCACGCGCTCGGGATGCTCGGCGTTGTCGGTCAGCGCCTGTGCGTCTGCGATCATAATGTAAATCTCATCGTATTTGCCGGAATTTTGCAGCTTTACGCGCTCCGCCAGCGAGCCGACATAGTGGCCGACGTGCAGGTTGCCGGTAGGACGGTCGCCGGTTAAGATGATCTGTTTCATATTCAAAGACTCCTTAAAATTCGTTTTTCAGACAGGTTTTCCAGTTTTCCGGCAGATCCACATTGGAGGAGATCCACATTGCGAACGTACCGTTGAGCATTGCCCAGTAGCGCAGGAGCCGCCATCGCGTATCCTCCTCAGTGAGGCTCTGCTTTTCCGCGATGGCCGCCGCCACCCGGCGGAAAATGGAAAACGGCGGGTAGTTGTCCTCTATCGGCTGCATGGAGATGGTCAGCCGCTGCGATGCATTGCGGAAATACGCGCTGAAATACGTCGGATTTCGCATATAGAAGTCCAGATAGGCCGTGCCGAGCTGCTCCATCGTCTGCGGCAGGCTCTCGTCCAGCCCGCTGAGCGACAGCTCGAGCGTGCGTGTCAGCTCCTCCATAACATAGGCGCGGCAGGCATCGATCAGGCTCTCCTTGCTGTCAAAATGGCGGTAGATGGCGTTGTGGCTCACGCCGCACTGCGCCGCCAGCCGCCGCAGCGACAGGTTCTCCAGTCCGTCCTGCGAGATCAGCGTGACCGCCGCCTCCAGCAGTTTGTTTTTCAGGTTCCCGTGATGGTATCGGTCCGACATTTTCTCACCTCGCAGCTTTGCTTTGTTGGGTATATTATAGACCCGTTATGTTGCCACCGTCAACATTAAATTTTCACAACTATTTCCGTGATTTTTGCGAAAAAAGAGAGGAAACCAACAAAGGTTTCCTCTCATGGTGAGAATTGCTTTTTACGGTGA
Source organism: uncultured Agathobaculum sp. (assembly GCA_934504345.1). Classification (GTDB taxonomy): domain Bacteria; phylum Bacillota; class Clostridia; order Oscillospirales; family Butyricicoccaceae; genus Agathobaculum. The sequence goes on from CAKSVR010000009.1 coordinate 24,417, forward strand.
AAAAACAGGTGGTTTAGAAGATAACGACAGTCGAGCCGATCGGCACGTTGTTGTAGATCCAGTTGATGTCGTTATGCTGCATACGAACGCAGCCGTGCGATACCGGATAGCCGCTGCTGAAGTCGTACTCCGTGTCCGTGCCGGGGTAGCACAGGCGCGAATGGAAGGCATAGCCGGTGTTCGGGTAGAAGCCGACGACCGGACGTACCGTATAAGTACCCGTAGTCCAGCCCGCCTTGAGCTTGTAGGTGACGGTGGTAACGCCTACCGGAGTCGGCGTGTCCGCCGCGCCCGTGCCGACGATAAAGCTCTTGACGAGCTTCCAGTTGCCCTTGGAGCCCGTGAATACGTTAACGTGCTGGTATGCGCGGTTGATCCAGACAATGTAATTCGTGTTGCTGGAGTAGCCCTTGGCGTTGATCCAGACCTCCTTGGTGGTGGTCGAATAGTCGTTGTTGGCCGCGTAGGAGGTGGTGTAGTTGCCGCGGTAGACCGAGGATACCTGCTTGAGGATGGCCTCCGCATCACGCTGTGCGTACCACTCTGCGGAGTAGTTCTCGATCGGAACGGTCTTTTCCGCCGTCACCTGCTCGGTCTGGCCGGTGGACGGGTTATCGTACATCAGCTTGAAGCCCATGGTGACGGTGGTCTTCATGTTCTTGGTGAACGTGAACGTAGTCAGGTGGCTCGAGGTCTTTTCGTTGGTCAGCTCGAAATTCTCGTTCGTGCAGCCCTTGATCGGGGTGCCGTCCTGATACCAGATAGCCTTACAGATGACGCCCTCGGGCACGCCGGAGAACGAAACCTTGGTGGTGAGCGAGCCGCCCGCCGTTACCTTGGCCGGAACGGTCATGTGGATCTGTACGCCGGACAGGCCCGGATCGACGTTGTCGATCGTATGCTCGGCGGAGGCTGTTACCGTGCAGCCGACGGAACGGGTGTCCACCGTGCCGATCTTGCCGGAGCCGTCAACCGTGGTGTTTCTGCCTGCCAGCACCATCGTGCCGACCGTGCCGGAAACCGTGACGCGGTTGTTCATGCCGCCGATAACCGAAACCGTGGTCGCATCGCTCTTGAGCAGAATGGTGTTGCCGCTGCCCGTGATGGTGATGGAATCCGCCGTCATGCCCTCCAGATTGATGGTGCGGTTCGAGGCGGTGATCTCCGCATTGGCTGCCGCGCCGTTCACGCTGACAGCGCCGCCCTTGCCCGCAATGACAAGGGTCTGCACGGAGGAGCCGCTCTCCAGCTTGACATCTGCCGTACCGGCCGGGTCAACGGCCAGCGTGGACAGGCTGGTGTTGTTCTTTGCGTTCAGCACGGCGCTCTCCTCGCCCTTGAGGACGACACGGTGTGCGCTGCTGACGGCATCGAGCGAGATATTGTTCGTTGCGGCGGCGAAAACAAGGTCGCCGGCTGCGACATCGCCCACCATGCTGATGTCAGCGGCGGTGAGCACCGTGCCGCCGGTCAGCTCGGTCGGTTTGCTGTCGTTGTTGACAGCAGCGGCGATACGCACGATCATCGTGACGAACTGGGCACGGGTCAGCTTGCCGGACGGCGACAGCTTGTTCGTGCCGGTGCCGTTTATGATGCCCTTGGCGATCAGAGCGGCGGCTGCCTGCTTCTGCTCCGCCGTCATGGAGGAGGTATCGGTGAAGCCGCTGAGCTCGTCTGCGGCGGACTCGGCGCGGTCGTAAGCGAAGCCGCGGGCCATCAGCACGAATGCTTCGGCGCGGGTCGCTGCGGTGTCAAAATTGCGGTTGTCGGCCTTGTCGATCAGGCCGAGGTGGATGGCCTTGCCGAGGTCGGCGCTGTACCATGCGTTCTGCTGATTGGCCGCCAGACCGCTCACGCTGTCCTGTACGGTCGCACCGAGGGCGCGGTTGAGGATAACGATGGCCTCAGAGCGCTTGACCGAATTGTTCGGCATGATCTTGCCGTTGATGCCCTTCAAAAGACCCAGATCAACGCCTTTACGCAGCTCATTTGCCGCCCAATGGCCGTCAATGTCCGGAAAATCGGTCGAAGCCGGCGTATCCGGCGTGGTCGGCTCGGCGGGAGCCGCAGGCTCGGTCGGCGTGGTCGGCTCAGTCGGCGTCGTGGGCTCGGTCGCAGCCGGAACGTCGGTCTGCTGCATCGCGAACGGCAGCGGATCGAGCATCAGATACTTGGGCAGATAGGACGAAGCGCCCGCGCGCAGCGGGTCGGAATCGCCGCCGATGATGAGGCTGCTGTCCGAGAAAGTATCGTCCACCAGCATACGGAACGTGGTCGTGCCCCAGTGGAACGTGAGCCACTGTGCCTGATCCGCGTTGTACTTGGAGTCCGCGAGATACGCCTTGACCTTGGCGTGCGCCTCGGTCAGCTTGGTCTTGCCGGAGTCGGTCAGATCGATCTGCACGGCCTCCGCACCGTTTTCGGTGGCCGCCTTGGCGGACGCGAAATCCGCACGGTCAAACTTCCACTCTTCGTTCAGGAAGTCGGTGACACTGCACAGACGGCGGTCGCCCAAACGGGCTGCCCAGAACGCAGCGGTGTTGCTCGTGGCCGATTTCGGGATGGTGACGGTGATCACACCGCTGTTCACCGCCGAAGAAGCGCCGGACAGACCCTCGAGCTGCATACGCTGTGCAATGGTGCTCTGCGCGGCAGACAGGTCAGCCGTCAGTGCGGACGAATCGTAATCGCTGCCTGTTACTGGCTTCAGTGCGAACGTAATGACATCTGCCGCCGCAGTGGCCGTGTCGTTTACGGCAACTGCGGTGGAGAATAACATCAGCACAGCCAGCAGGCCGCTGAAAATGCGTTTTTTCATGTTACTATCCCCTTTTTGCTTGCGGCAGCGCGCAGACTGCCGACAGTACCATACTACCTATATTTTACGTTCCTGTCAGCGGCTTGTCAAGAACAGCAAGGTTTCAGTTTCGCAACAAAAATTGCTCTGCGCCGACAGCCGGCACCATTTTTTCCCGGCGGCAGCCTTTTTCTCGGCACTCTTTATATGGTGCAACCGAGTTGCGAAGCAATACGCCGTCTCCGGGCGGCAGCCCATTCCACGGCATCCGTTCTCCGGTGCACACGAGTTGCGAATGCAATACGCCGTTGCCGGGCGGGGATTTCGCCGCTTGCGAGCGGCGGGAAAACGGCGCTCCCGCGCGGGGCCAAAAGGATAGACAACCTACGGTTTTCTATCCTCTTGGGACTCCAACTTTCCCTTTGAGATACCTCGGAGCGACGGAACGCAAGCGTTCCTACATAGAGGTGGGACCGAAAAAGGAGAACGGCAGTACCGTTACCACCTTGTAGGCTCGGCTTAACGCCGACCATTCCTTTCACAGCTACGCTCAAGCCGTTAGAGCTCTGCGACAGTATTTACACAAAACCCGTGCAATCTGCCGTGACCACGCCGCGACAGCGCGGAAAACGTGAGCCGATACCGTTTCTTTATGCGAGTTACCTATGAAGTAGAGCCGTAAGGCTCGTTCGCGAGGTTGCTGAGGGAAAGGTAGGAGTTCAAAGAGGGAGGGAAACCGTAGGTGTCCCTCCCTTTTTGCGCCCGCCGCGCGAGCGGCCCGTTCCCGCGCTCCGCAGAGCGCGAAATCCCCAGCCCGGCAACGGCGTATTGCTTCGCAACTCGTGTGCACCATGTAAAGAGTGCCGAGGAAAGGACTGCCGCCCACTGGCGGCGTATCGCTTCGCGACTCGGCTGCACCATGAAAAGGGGGCAGGAAAACGGGCTGCCGCAGAATGTACCGCCTTTCATGCGATATATAAACATTTACAATCACTTTACCGCGTGTTATACTATAAGGTAATCACTATTCGACCTTTTTTAGAGGAGGAAATCACCCATGCTTTGCAAAAACTGCGGCAAGGAGCTGCCCATCGCGGGCAAATTCTGTCCTTTCTGCGGCGCTGCCACCCAGCAGACCGGCGTGGACGACGAAACCGCCGTATTCACCACCCTGCCGGACGACCTGAGCGGCCCCGATACCACCGGTCCGGCCAACACGCCCATCGACCTGAATGCGTTCGATGCCGCCCTCAAGGACGAGCACCGCTCGACTGTCACCGGCGATGCGGAGCGCACCATGCCCGTTTCGGACGAAGCGGATCCGCTGGCTGCGACCGACCCGCACATCCCCACCGCCGACGAGCTGCGGCCCATCAAGGTGCCGCCGGTACGCCGTGCACAGGGCGCGCCCGAACGCCGCACGACCTACTTCGCCAGTGAAACCGATCCGAACGACCGCCCGTACAAAAAGCCCTCCAAAGGCAAGCGCGGCGCGATCATTGCCGCCGTTATCGTCCTTATCCTCGCGCTGATCGGCGGCGGTGTATGGTTCTTCACCAGCACCCACCAGACCGACGAAAACCTCACCCTTGCGGACAAGTACATGGAGCGCGGCGACTTCGACAAGGCGCTCGAGTATTACGAAAAGGCGCAGGCCGAGGCCAAGAACCCGGCTTCGCTCGATGCGACCATCCAGCTCATCAAGGACTACCAGAGCGCACAGGAATACTTCGACAACGAGCAGTATGCCGAGGCCATCGCGGCGCTCAAGCAGCTCCAGAACCGTGTCACCGACCCGGACTCCGCGATGTACGATGCCGTGGAGAAGCTGCTGAAAAAAGCCCAGTCCGCCCAGTCGGACAGCCAGTTCTCGTCCGATCTGGACGAGGCGCAGAGCTATCTCGATGACAAGAAGTTCGATGCCGCCAGCGGCAAGCTGGATTCGCTCCTCGGTGACGATTCCCTCACCTCCGACCAGAAAAAGCAGGTAAAGGAGCTGCAAAAGCAGCTTTCCGATGCACAGGATGCCGAGCAGCGGCAGGAGGAGAACAACCAGCAGAAGGCCGAGCAGCGCGAGGCATTCAGCGCCAAGATGGATGCGCTGGAGAACGATGATCTCGCCATTTCGTCTGCCGCCAGCCAGGAGGACGAGCTCGCCATGACGGCCACCTCGTTCGAGCAGTGGGACAATCTGCTCAGCGATATGTACGACTATCTCGCCACCGTGCTCAATGCCGACCAGTACGCCTCCGAGGAGGCCAGCTACAAACAGTGGGTGCAGGAGCGCGATTCCGGCGCGGAGAATGCCGCCAAGGAAACCGACGACGACACCGCAAAGCAGCTCGCTTCGTACAGCTTCAAGCAGAGCTATACCAAGACCCGCTGCTACAAGCTGCTCGATCTGATAAACTGACAGCTTATTTCCCCGAAAACCAGCGCAGAGGTGCTCAAACGAGCACCTCTGCGTTTTATTCTGCCTGTTTGGGACACTGTCTGCGGCAGCAGTGACCCCGTCTGGGACACTGCTCGTGCTTCTCGCACAGAGTCACATCGCCGCCCGCGATGACCAGCCGTTTGCCGTTGACAAGGCAGTCCGCCAGCTTGCGGCGGGCGTTGTTATAGATGGCCTGCACAGTCGTGCGGGCAACACCCATCTGTGCGGCGGCCTGCTCCTGCTGCAAGCCCTCCAGATCGAGCAGACGGATGGTTTCGTACTCATCCAGTGTCATCTGTATGCTTTCCGCCGCACACTGCTGCGGAGAAAATTCACTGACCGCCGGCATACCGCAGATGCGGCGGCATTTTCTCGGCCTCGGCATTATCCGTGGCAGTGGCCGCCGCAGCCGTGGCTGCCGCAGGAATGACCCTCACCGTGCGCGTGGTCGTGGTGCGTGCAGTGTACATTGGGATCGAATGCCAGCGTGCCGCCGAGGAACGCCTGCACGGCCTCATCCGCGCTGCCCTGTACACCACCGATCAGCCGGATATTCGCCTCCGCGAGCGCCGCCTGTGCGCCGCCGCCGATGCCGCCGCAGATCAGTGTATCCACGCCGAGCGAGGCCAGCAAGCCCGCCAGCGCACCGTGGCCGCTGCCGTTGGTATCCACAACGGTTGCACTGAGCACCTTGCCGCCGGACACCTCGTACAGCTTGAACTGCTCGGTATGACCGAAATGCTGGAAAACTTCTCCGTTTTCGTAGGTTACTGCGATTTTCATAACAACTTACACCTCTGCATTATTACTGACATATGTCAGTTACTCTGCATTCAGTATAGCACATTACCGACATATGTCAATAACAAAATCTTCCGCTCCCTCTGCACGAGAATCCGCGCTGTACACTCTGCGAAACTTTTCGCAAACGTTTTCCGGTGTCTGTTGTGTCCGATAATCGTCCCTTTCTGTGCTGTTTGCCAGTTTAATTGTTCAACCTGTCTAAAAATATTTTTTATTTGTTGTTTATTCCGTATACGTTTGCGCTTGTTCTGCACAAATTTAAGTGGTAGAATATCGTCAGAAAGAAAAACAACGAATGAATTGAGGTAATTAAAAATGCGTAAGAAGTTTTCCAAGTTCCTGATGAATTCCGCTATGTTCGAGCTGTCCTGCGATCCGGGTACCGCAAAGCTGTTCTCCCGCAACACCACCCGCAAGTAATCTTAAGGCACAAAGCTCCGCAGACGTTTCCGTCTGCGGAGCTTTTTTGCACCCAAACCGTGATTTCGCGACCGCTGAAAAACCATCACCTGAACCTGTGTCCGGTGATGCTTTGCACTAATCCGCTGTGAGGATTTTGGCACACCTGCAAAAAAAAATTTGTGTCATCTGAGCGGGCTTTTGAGTTAGCACTATCTAACTGTATCGCACGAAATTGTGTACCTCTGGTGTCGTTTGTGTGAAAAAGTCAAAAAATACCACTCAAATCGGAGTTTGACAATCGGAATTTCCTATGCTATTTTAATTACTACTTGCGAGTTAGCATACAGCAACCCGTTGCGATCGCGTTCCTTTCCGGAGGAAAGGAAAATTTTTTACCGGCAAGGTTAGCTCCGTCTAACGCACGTTCTGTATTGACAGAGGAGGATATGACACTTGAACAAAAAACAGACCTTAGCAATGCTTTTGGCCGGAGCCATGCTCCTGCCAGCGAATGCATTCGCGGCTTCGCCTGACGATTTTTCCGATTTTCCGACCAACTGGTCGGCGACCAGTATGCGCCGCGCCGTTGACAACGGCCTGCTGAACGGCTCGAACGGCCTCATCAACAGCAATGGCCTGCTGATCCGCGCACAGATGGCGACCATCATCAACCGCGCATTCGGCGCGAACAAGACCGCGGATATGTCCGGCTACACCGACGTTTTCTCGAACGCATGGTATGCACATGACATGAGCAAGGCAGTCGCCATGCACACGTTCATGGGCTCGAACGGCCTGCTGAGCCCGGAAAAGCCCATCACCCGCGAGGAGGCTTTCACCGTGCTGGCGCGCGCATTCGCGCTCGACGGCGGCAATGCTTCCGTGCTGAACGGTTACAGCGACGGCGCATCCGTTTCCGCATGGGCGCAGAGCGCGGTAGCGGCTCTGATCGAGAACGGCTATGTAAACGGCGCGGACGGCAAGCTGAACCCGAAAAGCAGCATCACCCGCGCAGAATTTGCCAAGGTCATCGGCGAAATGGCCGATACCTACGCCGATGCGGGCGATTCCCTGTCCGACACCATCGACGGCAGCGTGATCGTGCGTGAGAACGGCGTTTCGCTGGCCGGAAAGACCATCAACGGCGATCTCATCATCGCGGACGGCGTGACGGCGGCTGACCTGTCGAATGTTACCGTTACCGGCCGCATCGTGCTGCGCGGCGGCGAGAGCGGCGTAACGTTCTCGAACACCAAGGCCGGCAAGGGCATCCTCGCCAACACCGATGTGACCGTTGCGGGCTCTGTCGATGCCATCACGGTCGGCCAGTCCTCCACCATCACGGTGAAGAGCGGTGCTTCGGTCGGCACCATCACCGCCAACGCCGAGGGCGCGAAGATCACCGGCGCGGGCAAGGTCGAGAGCGTAAAGGCCAACGCGAACAACGTTTCCGTAACCGTAAGCGGCGCCAAGGTAACAGCCGCAGAGGGCACCTCCGGCGTTCAGGCCGGCAGCAGGAACGTTGCCTCCGGCAAGACCGAAGCCGTTTCCAATACCACCTCGGGCGGTTCTTCGAGCGGCGGTTCTTCCTCGGGCGGCTCGTCCGGCGGCGGTTCTTCCTCGGGCGGCTCGAACAGCGGCACGACCCAGCAGGATCTCGTTGTCGCAAGCCAGACCAAGCTGGTCGATCTCGGCTGGAGCCAGTACGTTGCCATCCGTTTCACTGACGGCAACTCGCTCGCAAACTGCAAGGTATTCGTAGACGGCGTGGACGTTTCCTCTGCCTGCACGCCGGTTTCCGATAACGGCGATATTGTCAAGTGGGAGATCACCTCGCTCAATCCGGCCAAGGCAGTCGTATCCAACGGCTCCCGCAGTCAGACTGTTACCCTGTCGAACAACGCAAACCCGACCGCTCCGGTTCCTGCATCCGCCAACACCGCACCGGATTACTTCCTTGCGAACGGTCCGGTCTACGTTTGGGATTACCAAATCACCAACTACGACAGCAGCGGCAGCGCGCGCGTAACGCCGTCCAAGACCACGTTCAGCACCGCCAAGCAGAGCACGATCGCGTACTACTCGCCGGATGCTGTACTGTATCAGGATGAGGATGCGAACAACAATTACAAGGTCCGCGGCAATGTTGAGCTGATGTTCAACTACGAAAAAGGCACCGATGCCGAAAAGGCATGGGTAGATGGCATTTCGAACGTTGCGCTGGTGCAGGCCGACGAGTCCAACTCCACCCTGAACAACAAGCTGACCTACAACATCGATAAGGAGCATCCGCACGGCAATCACACCGTTGCCTGCATCAATGTCCCGCTTGGCCAGTCCAATTTGTTCTCCAACGGCCGTTATCAGCTGCGCGTGACCTCCAACGGCGTATCCCGTCTGTTCCCCATCCATGTGGTGAACGAAACTCGCCCGGAGATGCTCCAGACCACCGAAAAGGTAACGACGGATTCGACCCGCGTATACTTTGACGTAGAAAACATGGTTTACGGCATCACTGTGCCGATCTATCGCGTAGACCTGACCGACCCGGACGGCAACACCCGCGAACTGACCAAGATCGACGACTGGTACCTCATCGGCAGCACCTTTGCGCTGTATAACGATGATAAGACCCTGTTCCCCAAGGACGGCACATACACCCTGACCGTATACTCCAACGGCTTCCAGACCATGACCAAGAAGTTCACCGTTGGCAATGCGGCTTCGCAGTCTTCTTCTATCAAACTGGATGCCATCTCCCGCGCGACTGCCTCGGGCGGCGGCGCTTCCTCTTCCTCCGGTTCCGAGGGCGGCAGCAACACCATGAACGCAAATCTGGTGTTTAATGCCAATCTGCTCATCAACGCAGAGATCATGACCGAGCTGGGCACCGGCAACGACTATGCAACTGCCATCGTTGACCGCTGGGCTGAGATGTCCCATGATGCCGTTTACAGTGAAGGCGCTGAAACCATCTACTACATGAAGGACTATAACGATGCAGTCAACACCGCCAAGACCGGGGGCAAGTACCTCTCCTATGCCGATTTCGTAAAGGAGGCCAAGCGCACCAACCCGAACCGTCCGTACAACGTAAAGCAGGTTCTGGAGGATAATCTGCTCGGCGAAACCTCTGACTTCAAGAACGCCTCCAGCTTTGCCGCACCGGATATTACGCTGGTGACAGAGGCGGACACCGAATCCGGCTTTGATAGCATCAGCGAGGTCAACGAGGGCGAATCCGCAACACTGCTCGTTTCCGGCAAAAAGGCCGCAGATTTTCTCAGCGACCTGAGCGCAAGCGGCGCATTGCAGCTGAATGCCACCTATCCGGCACTCAGCAAGGACGATTACTCCATCGATACCGAAAAGAACACCATCACCATCCGCGCAGACAAGCTCAAGCTGGGCGAGAACAGCCTTGTCATCAAGACGAATACGTTCCAGAATGTCCGCCTGACCTTTAAGGTGGCAAAGGTTGAGGAAACCGCTAATCTGACACTGGTAAAGGATAACCTGACCGCCGGTACGGATGATGTCGTATTCACCTGCAGCAACACCCACGATACCTGTGATTTTCTGAAGAATCTGTACAACAAGGGCACTGTAAAGGTGACTGCTCCGGATGGCGCAGAAAAAAATGTGGGTTATCTGGGCTATTATCAGACCGGTCACGGTTATACTGTTTCCTACGAGAACGGTACCTGTAACCTGACACTGGCTGCTGCACAGTTCGATGAATGGAAAACCGAGGACGGCAAGTATCAGGCCGGCGAATACACTCTGACCGTACAGCCGCAGTATTACACCCGCCCGGTAAGTGTCAAGTTCCATATGACCGCACCGGAAGAGCCGGGCGAAGTTGAAGCAAAGGATGCACCGAAGCCGACCAAAGCATCCAAGTTTATGGGCGACTATACGCTGACCTTTGGTATGCAGAATGACGATTATATGAAAGCCATTACTGCTATTAAGGTAAACAGCACCGATTATACCAAGGGTACTGTTTGGAATAACAACTGCTATGCTATTGCAGCAACAGATGGTTCGATCTCTCTGGGCGGCTCTGCTTTCACCGAGGAGAACAACACCGTGACCATCACTGCTGACGGCTACAAGGAACTGACTGCTGCCATCACCAAGGATGGCAAGCTGGTTGCCGGTGATAACAACAGCAACGGCGGCGATAACTCCGGTGACAGCGATAACGATTCCATTGGTGCAGATGTTCCCGCATATATGGGCTGGCAGTCTGGTCAGCTTATCTTCGATCAGGGCGGCAGTAATACCGCTGCATCGAATTATCTCAGCAGCATCCAAACCGTTACGTTGAATGACAAAACCTTGAAAAAATCTTCAATGAGCTGGCTTTACAGCGGTGAATATTATATTCGTGTCGGTTCCGATATGTATATCAGCTTTAGCACAAGTGATTTCTCTCAGGATGAAAACACTCTCGTTATCTCCGCAGATGGTTACAAGGATTTGAAGCTCAAAATCGCCAAGAGCGGCAAAAGCATCATCCAGTAACCCCCCCAAAAGGAAGCCCTCCGGGCTTCCTTTTTTCTTTCCAATCCGCGAAAAGCATGGTAAAATAAGCTCAAACCGACACAGGAGGGATGCCCTGTGAGCATCACCGTATATTCTCCGGCGCTGACGCTGCTGTTTGTGTGGGCGCTGTTATGGATGATGATGGATATTCACTTCCGCGACCTGACACCGGTGCAGAAATGGCTCGTGCCGCTGCTTATCCTGCTGCTGGCCGTCGGCAACGATGCACTGCGCGCCTATCTCGGCTCGGCGGCGTATACCCGCACCATCATGCTGACCATGCACCTGCCGTTCTACCTCATTTTCCTGTCTATCACCCACTGCGGTAAGGTGAAAATGCTGTTTATGATCCTCTCCGCGCTGGTCTTTACCGCGCCGACCGTCGTTATCAGCAATTTCGTGCGCGCTGTCCTCGCCGATACACCGGCCGCCCTGTTCATCAGCAATGTGCTGGCCTACGCCGCCATGCTGGCGCTGACCTGGTTCGTGTTCCGGCGCGGCTTCAACTACCTGCTCCGCTACGGCAGCAGCAGCCTGTTCGCGCTGTTCTCCATCGTGCCCATCCTCTATTATGCCTATGTTTTCGCAGTCATCTGTGTGGATTTTACCGGTCTGACCTCGCCCGCCTGGCTGCTCGTCCGCTATCTGCCGACTGTGCAGGTGTTCCTGTTCTATTTCCTGCTGCTGCACAATTACCGCTCCCTGAGTGAAAAACGCGAGCTGGAAACCGCACAGGCCGCCCTCGGCCAGAAGCTCGCCGCCGCCGAACAGCATATCTCTCTGCTAAACCGCTCCCAAACCCAGACTGCCGTTTATCAGCACGATATGCGCCACCATCTCACCATGCTGCGTACCCTGCTCGAGGCCGGAAAGCCCGATCAGGCTGAGGCGTACATCTGCAAGGTGCAGGCCGACATCGCCGCCATCACGCCCAAGCGCTGGTGCGAGAACGAAACCGTAAACCTGCTGTGCTCCGCGTTCGCGGATAAGGCCGAACGCGCCGGTATCCGCCTTAAGATCGATACAAAGCTGCCGAAAACCCTCGCCATTGCCGATACCGAGCTGTGTTCGCTGCTCTCCAACGGCCTCGAGAACGCGCTGCACGCCGCCGGGCAGAATCCCGACCCATACCGCCGCGTGTCGCTCTACTGCGCCGAACGGCTCGGAAAACTGCTCATCGAGATCAAAAATCCCTGTTTTACGCCCGTTCCCATGCATAACGGCCTGCCCGCCGCCGATAGAGAGGGCCATGGCTACGGCTGCCGCAGTATGCAGACCATCGTGGAGAAGAACAAGGGGATCTGCTCCTTTACGGCTGCAAATGATGAGTTTTGCGTGAAAATCCTCGTGCAGAATTGAGAACTTCGTTCAGAGCGGAGAGCGGAAATTGCAGAGTGAAGAGTGGAGAGTGGAGAGAACACAGCGATTTACGTTTGTTCCATTCCACGGGAGGCAATCAAACCACCCACCGAACGATTTGGGCGGTCGCTGATACGCCGCCCTTGCACCCTGTAAACCATCAGACCGCAAAACCCGTACAATCTGCCGCGACCACGCCGCGGAAGGGGCGGCCATTGGCCGCCCCTACGGGAAACGTAAACCGATACCCGTTTCTTTTTGTACCTCACCGATGTAATCACCACCGAGGTATCACAAAAAGGGCGGAAGATGGAGTCCCAAGAGGATAGAAACCACCGTAGGGGGTGTCTATCCTTTTGGAAACCGTTCCCGCCGCTTGCAAGCGGCAAAAACCCCACCGGAGGTGAACCCCATGTATATCGCCATCTGCGACGACCAGCCCAAGGAGCTCCGCACGCTGACCGTCCTGCTGCAAGGCTGGCAGAAAGACCATCCCGGCGTGCGCTGTCAGTATTTCCGCAGCGCGGATGCCCTGCTCGAGGCCGCCCGTCACGAGCGCTTCACGCTCTATCTGCTCGATGTGATGATGCCCGGCGTAGACGGCATGGATGCCGCCCGCGAGATCCGGATGTTCGACACCGCCGCCGACATCGTGTTCCTCACCTCGTCACCCGGCTTCGCCTACGAGAGCTACGGTGTCAAGGCCCTCGAATACCTGCTCAAGCCCGTGCGCGGCGCGCTGCTCTACCCGGTGCTCGACCGGCTCTATCTGCGCGAAAATCAGCCCGATGAGGCCCTGATCGTCAAATCCGGCAGCGCCATCATCCGCGTGCCGTTCTCCTTGCTGGCATTCGTCGAGGTGCGCGGCAAGCACCTGTATTTCAACCGCACCGACGGGCAGGTGCGCGAAGTGCCCGGCTCGATGAAAGACTACGAGCAGGCGCTGCTCGCCCGACCGGAATTTATCCGCATCCACCGCTCATACATCGTCAATATGCTCCAGATCGAGGAGCTCTCGCCTGCCGGTGTACGCACCTTTTCCGGTGCGCTGCTGCCCATCTCGCGCCTGCTGTACAGCAAGGTGCAGGAGGATTACATGGCCTTCCTGTTCGCGGAGCGCTGAAAAAACTGCAAAAAAACGTCCCCGTCCACGGGAGGAAGTTGCTTTCTCCTGTGGACGGGGTTTTATTGAGAGGGTCGTTGTCGATATCACACCGCGGAAAAGTGCATCAGCACCGCCGGCAGCCCGATCCACGGCCGCGACAGCAGCCCGTTATAATTATTTACCGCCTGCCGGTAAATATCCTCGCTGCGGGCCAGAATCGCGGCTAAATCGTCATCCTGCGCGGCCATGGCGGCATTGCGCCGATGGAGCTTCACCTGCGCCTCCGCGCACTCCACGATGCTGCGGCAGCGGCACAGCAGTGCCCGCACCTCGGTGAACCACAGCACGATCAGTGCGCCTGCAAGACCCAGCGCGGCCAGCATACCCATCGGAACCGCCTCCTTTCCGCTGTTTATGGGTCTACTATACCCTGTCCTTATAGAAACGCACGCTGTTCCGGCCTGAAATGCCGGATTTCAGGCGCGAAATGCACAAAAACGCCCTCTCCCGCTCGGGAGAGGGCGTTTGCCTTATTTGTACTTCTGGTATTCGCCGACGGCGAGCTCGTCGCAGCGGTTGTTGTACGGATTGTCCGCGTGGCCCTTGACCCAGTGGAACCGCACCTCGTGCTTGTCCAGCAGATCGAGCAGCCGTCCCCAGAGCTCGGGGTTTTTCGCGGGCTTTTTGTCGCTCTTGACCCAGCCGCGCGCGCGCCAGCCCTTTGCCCAGCCCTTGGTGATGCCGTCCACGACATACTTGCTGTCCGAGTACAGATCGACCGAGCACGGCTCCTTGAGGAGCTCCAGCGCGGAGATAACGCCCAGCAGCTCCATGCGGTTGTTGGTGGTGGACGGCTCGGAGCCGGAAAGCTCCTTTTCCGCCTTGCCGTACCGCAGTATCGCGCCCCAGCCGCCCGGGCCCGGATTGCCCGAGCACGCGCCGTCCGTGTAAATCGTTACCGTTTTCATGGGTTTTCTCCTAAATATTGCTTCTTTTCGCGCGTTCGCGCGCATGAAATAGGATTGCAAAGCAATCCATAAAAACCGGGAGCGTGTATCAGCGCAGCGCGGCCGAGAAGCCGCGCAAGGATAGCGCCGGTTTTTATACCCTAAGAGGGAGAAAGTTTCCGTATGGGAACTTTCGGACGACTTTGGAACGGCCCACGGTCCGTTCCTCTTGTCGGCGAAACCGTGGTTTCGCGACAGGAATTAAATCGTGAACAGGTGGAACACCTTAGTCGCCAGCTCGGAAGCCAAAATTGCTACGAGCATGAGCGGTGCTACCCAGCGCACCATAACGCGGTGCAGCTTTTCGCGGTGGAACGAGCCTGCACCCTCCTTTACCTCGTCCGCGATGACCTTTGCGCCAACAACGTGGCCGATCAGGATACAGGTGAGCAGCGCCACGATCGGCATGAGCACGGAGTTGGAGATAAAGTCAAAGAAGTCGAGGAACTGCATACCGATGATGGTGACAGTCGCCCACGGGCCGTAGCCGAGGCAGGACAGCAGGCCGATCGCCAGACAGCATACGGCGATAAGGATGGTCGCCGGCTTGCGCTTCATATGCGCCTTGTCCATCAGCACAGAAACCAGCGTTTCCATCAGCGAGATGGAGGAGGTCAGCGCCGCGAACAGCACCAGCAGGAAGAACACCGCACCAATGATGGTGCCGAACTTCATGGAGTCGAATACCATCGGCAGAGTGATGAACATCAGGCCCGGGCCGCTGTTTACCTGCGACGGGTCGCCGCCGTTGAACGCGATAACCGCCGGAATGATCATCAGACCGGCCACAAACGCGAACAGCGTGTCAAAAATCTCAATCTGGGTGACAGAGTGCTCGAGCAGGTTCTCTTTCTGCATATACGAGCCATAGGTGATCATAATGCCCATCGCCAGCGACATCGAGTAGAACATCTGTCCCATCGCACCGAGCACGGTGGAGGCGGAGAACTGCGAAAAATCAGGCAGGATGTAATACTTCAGACCCTGCATAGCGCCCGGAATCGTCAGCGAGTAGATAGCGATGACGACCGCCAGCACGGCAAGGACCGGCATCATGATACGGCTTGCCTTCTCGATGCCCTTCTCAACACCGAAGATAACGACAATGGTGGTCGCCAGCACGAACAAGATGAACCACGGAGTCGGGCCGTTGAAGCTGAAAATCGTCGAGGACAGCGAACCCGCATCGTAGCCAATGAAATTGCTGAAAAATCCGCCGTTGTCGGCCGCCTCAAGTGCGTTGCCGCTGATAAAGGTAAACAGGTATTTCATTACCCAGCCGCCGATAACGCAGTAATACGGCGTGATGATGAACGGCACGAACGCCGCCAGCCAGCCGAGGAAGCCGAACCGCTTATCGAGCGCCTTGTACGCGCCGATGCAGGACAGACGGGTCTTTCGGCCAATGGCGATCTCGGTGATCATCAGCGAAAAGCCGAACGTGAGCGCCAGAATAAGGTACACCAGCAGAAAAATACCGCCGCCGTACCGCGCCGCCAGATACGGGAATCGCCAGAGGTTGCCCAGACCGACCGCTGAACCGGCCGCCGCCAGCACAAAGCCGACGCGGCTGGAGAAGCTGCTTCTCTTTTTTTGTTCCATGGTTTGTGTTTTACTCCCTTACATACAACATTCTCGAATCACCGCCATGCGGTGATAAATATAGTCATTGTAACATATATTTAAACTTTTCACAAGCTGTCTGCACCATAATTCCTAATTACTCATTACTCATTTTTTCGAAAAAAGGCTTCCTTAACGCCGATATAGAGCATCACCAGTCCGAAACCGCGCCGCAGCAGCGCCGTATCGACCGCCGCGGCGAACCACGCGGCCATTACCGAGGTGATAACGCCCGCCGGAACGCAGTATTTGACGGCCTCCCGCTCGATCAGGCCGTTTTTCCGGTGAGCAACCAGCGCCGCAGGCGCACACGCGAGAAAATACAGCAGGTTCACGCCGCCCGCCTGATACTGCCCGACACCCGCGCAGAGTGTCAGATACAGCAGCAGGAGCGAGCCGCCGCCGATGCCGAAGCCGCTCAAAATGCCGGTCAGCAGGCCGACAGCGGCCGCCCACACCGCGCTCACAGCAGCAGGACGGCCCGCACGCCGCCATAGAGTATCAGCACGCCGAACGCGCGGCGCAGCCAGTCCACCCTGACTTTGCCGAACAGTTTTCCTGCCAGCACGCCGCCCGCCGCGCCGCCGATGAGGTACGGCACAGCCTGCATAAGCGGCAGCCCGCCTCTCAGCCCGTAGATGACCGCCGTCACCGCGCACAGCGGGAATATCACCGCGACCGAGGTCGCGAACGCGCGCTTCTGCTCCATGCCGCACCAGCGCACCAGCAGCGGCACAAGGAACAGCCCGCCGCCCGCGCCGAAAAATCCGTTTGCCAGCCCGGCCAGCGCGCCTGTGACGGCATATCTGCCCGAAATCTTCATAAAAATACCCCTCCGGTGACAGTTTGCACCGGAGAGGTTGGATCTATGCGATTATTTATCGGCTTCGCGCTCGCGTTCCTCTTCCTTTTTGAGCTTCTGCTCGTTGGCGTAAACGCGGTTCTGCAGGCGGCAGAGCTCCTGCGTGAGCGGGTCAGGCAGGTTGACCTGATCGAGCGTATAGGCCGGGCTCGGGCCGACACGCTGGCCTGCGATCTTGACGACACGCGCCTTGACACCGACAACGGTGGAATCCGGCGGGACCTCCTGCAAAACGACAGCGTTCGCGCCGATGCGGCTGTTGTCGCCGACCGTGAACGGGCCGAGCACCTTTGCGCCGGTCGAAATGAGCACGTTGTTGCCGATGGTCGGGTGGCGCTTGCCGGTATCCTTGCCGGTGCCGCCGAGCGTGACACCGTGGTAGATAGTGCAGTCATCACCGATCTCGGCGGTTTCGCCGATGACGATGCCCATGCCGTGGTCGATGAACAGGCGCTTGCCGATCTTCGCACCCGGATGGATCTCAATGCCGGTCATATGCCGCGCAAACTGCGACAGCGCACGCGCAAGGAAGAAATGCCTGTGCGTATACAGCCAGTGCGCCTGACGGTGGTAAAAAAGGGCATGGAAGCCCTGATAGAGCAAAACAACTTCGAGTGTGGTGCGTGCCGCCGGGTCACGATCCCGTATCGAACGCGCATCATCGAGCAATCCCTTAAAAATCATAGTATCCCTTCCAAACTTTAGGGGTATAAAGCAGTATATGCAATCGGAAGATAAAAGGTTCCGACAGCCTTTTATGATACTTGCATAAACGAACGACAGTATCATTATAGACTCTTTTCAGTGAAAATTCAAACACTACGTTGAATTTCGCGAAAAAAGTGGTATAATGTAAGAAGATTATGCTGAACGAGGTACGAAAATTATGAAAATTACTGTCATGGGACTGGGTTATATCGGTCTGCCGACGGCGATCACGCTGGCTGAGGCCGGTTTCGAGGTCTGCGGCTTTGACGTAAACAAAAAGACCATCGAAACCCTCAAAGGCGGCCATATCCATATCGTAGAGCCGGGTCTGCAGGAAGCATTTGAAAAGGCTGTCGCACACGGCCATCTGCATTTTTCCGATGAGCTCGGCAAGTCCGATGTGTTCTATATTTCGGTGCCGACTCCGTTCTTCAAGGACGAGAACGGCAGCCACAGAGCCGATCTGCGCTTTGTCGAGTCCGCCGGCCGTATGGCAGGCAAGGTGCTCGAGGCGCCCAATCTGGTCATTCTGGAGTCCACCGTGCCGCCGCACACCTCCGAGATGCTGGCCCGCGTGCTGAGCGAGGAATCCGGCATCCCGATGAACGAGATCCACGTTGCACACTGCCCGGAGCGCGTTATCCCCGGCAATATGATGTATGAGCTGAAGAACAATGACCGCATCGTCGGCGCACGCACGCCGGAGGCTGCCGAAATGGCCGCTTCCATTTACGAGAAGGTGCTGGAAAAGGGTGTCGTTCACAAGACCGACGACCTGACCGCCGAGATGTGCAAGCTGACGGAGAACACCTTCCGTGATGTCAACATTGCTTACGCGAACGAGCTGTCCGTCATCTGCGACAAGATGGGCATTGACGTTTTCGAGCTCATCAAGCTGGCAAACTGCCACCCGCGCGTTAACATCCTGACCCCGGGCGTTGGTGTCGGCGGCCACTGCATCGCTGTTGACCCGTGGTTCATCTACGAGCAGTTCCCGGCGGAGGCCAAGGTCATCCTCGCCGCCCGTGAGCGCAACGAGAACAAGCCGCATTTCGTAGCCGACAAGGTGATTTCCAAGCTGAAAAAGGTAACGGATACCGTCGGCGTGCTCGGCCTGTCCTACAAGCCGGACGTTGACGACCTGCGCGAGTCCCCGTCCATCGAGCTGTGCCACATTTTGCAGGATAAGGGCGTAAAGGTCATCGCGTGCGAGCCGTTTGCCAAGGATGCCGAAGTGCAGAACATCCCGAACGTATCGTTCGAGGAGGTGCTCAAGGCAGATTACCTTGTTGTCACCCTCGGCCATACCCTGTTCAAGGAGAATAAGGACAAGATTGCCGAAAAGCCCTACTTTGACTGCGTGGGACTTATGGAGTAATTCATAAACAACAAAAACCACCGGTACCGGCGGTTTTTGTTGTTTTAATTAGTAATTAGTAATGAAAAGCAGTTCGCGCATCAGCGCGCATAAAATAGGATTGCAAAGCAATCCATAAAAACCGGGGGCGTGTACCTCGGTTTTTATACTTTAAGAGGGAGAAAGTTTCTGTATAGGAACTTTCGGACGACTTTGGAACGGCCCACGGTCCGTTCCTGCTTGTCGGCGAAACCGTGGTTTCGCGACAGCGAAAAAAAACCACCCTCACGGGTGGTTTTTTGATTACGCAGTAACGACCGCAGTATCCTCTACCTGCTCGTAAACGATGCTGATGATGGACAGCACCACGGTTGCGGTAGCAAGGCAGATATGCTTCAGATCGTCATTGATACCGTGCGGCTTGGTCGAGGTACGGTATTCCTCGTGCATCGCGGAGATGCGGTTTACCAGCGCGTCCACGGTCGTGGGCGGGATGATCGGGCTGGCCCATTTCTCGAACTTGGCCTCGGTCATACGGCGGCGGATCACCAGCGCGACGCGCTTCTCGTAAATGTAGTGCGCCAGCAGGTTGTGATCGTAAATATCGTCGTTGTGCGGGTAAGTAAAGAAATCCGTCATAAAGTGGCAGATCTCACCCAGATCGACCGACAGGTCGCGGCCGTTTACCGGGCCGATGGTGTATTTCTGCGTAAACGCACGGATCTTATCCATTACCTCGTCCATCATGATGGAGGGGTTATGGCGCTTGGTCAGGTAGGTGCCGGTCAGGTCCGGCTTCAGGTTGCCATACAGAAAGCCGCTCTGGTCAAATGTTACGCCGCAGGTCTGCTCAACATAGTCCATCAGCAGATTTGCAACGCGAATGTGGGATACGGAATCCATTTATCAGTCCTCCAAGACGGAACTCACACACAAGTTGATTTCTTACAGGAGAAGCCTTGCGCTCCTCCCCTTAACAGCTTCTTAACGCGGGATGCGCTCTCTCTTCCACTTCCCGCGAGTAGATACAGTATATCACATTTCCGGCCGTATGTCTAAAAAAATTTGAAATTGTAACGTAATTAACACATTACGTTAACAATTTTGCGGTATGTTCCAATTTTTGATGTGTTTGATTGGTTATCTTGCACGATACTGTTCGCTCTTGAACTTGACCTTGCCTTGGAGCGCCTGCCGCAGACGAGCACACATGGCCTCTCGGTCCTGATTGAGCGTGCCCGCCAGATTGACATAGTTGGAAGCGTGGTTCGCGCGGAAAATGCTGCCCTCGGAGTCGATATGCTCGAGCAGGATGAGCGTTTCGTGCGCGATCTCGACCGGGTTCATCAGGTAGAACCGGCCCTCCTGCCAGTCCCGCATGAGCGGTGTGGGCAGCTCGAACAGCAGGGTCAGCAGGCCGATATACTCCGGCTTCATGCGCGAGAGCGCCTCGGCGGTCTTGACAGCGTGCTCCTCGCTCAGCTCGAGCGAGCCGAGGCCCGCGATGCAGGTGACGGACAGCTTCATGCCTGCCTCCTTGACCATCAGGCCCGCGCGGACGATCTCATCGGCGGTTTCGCCTTTGTTGATGCGCCGCAGGACTTCATCCGAGCCGGATTCCAGACCGAGATAGATCATATCGAGGCCCAGCTCGTGCAGCATATTGAGATCCTCCTGCTTTTTGCACAGGATGGAGGCCGGAGAGCCGTAGCTCGTCACGCGCTCGCACTCCGGGAACAGTTTTTTGATATAGCGCAGGATCTCGGCCATGTGCTCGGGACGGCACATCAGCGCATCGCCGTCCGCAAGGAAAATGCGGCCGACACGGCGATACATCCGGCGGGCTTCGTCAAAATCCGCCTTGACCTCCTCCAGCTTGCGTACGCGGAAGCGTTTCTCCTTGTACATATCGCAGAACGTACACTTGTTGTGGCTGCATCCGATCGTCACCTGCACGATCAGGCTGTACGCCTCAGAGGGCGGACGGAACACTCTGCCTTCATATTCGATCATTGTTTCATTCTCCTTTTTTCGGGATAAGCAAAGCGGACGGAGTGTTCCGTCCGCTTTCGTTGCTGTTTATGTCAGTCCTCGTCGGTGTCGGATGCTTCCTCAGCCTCGTCGTCCTCGGCTTCCGCCTCGGGCTGCTCGGCCGGCTCCTCTGCCTTGGGAGCAGCAGGCGCATCATCGAACGCATCGCGATAGATCGAGGTGTCCGCGCACTCCTCCGCACACGCGCAGGATGCATCGTCGGACTCGGCACGCATCATTTCCTCCAGCTCATCCATGGCCTTGAGCTCTGCCTCGTGGTAGACCTCTTCCTCGCGCTTCTTCTGCAGCATAACGAGCGCCGCAGTCGCACCGGCAGCGCACGCCAGACTGGTAAGCAGCAGGCCCGCCTTTACCTTGGTCGAATTTTTCACGGTATCCACTCCCTCTCAAGTGATGCGGAATATTACACGTTCCTAAACAAAACGTATAGGTATCATACATTATTGCCTATACTTTACCATAGAAACGCCGCAAAGTCAATGCTAATGCGCGGATTTAGCCCAGCTCGTAGGCACGTTTGATGCACTTATCGCACGCTTCCGACACGATCCCGTAAAGATCGCGGTCTTCCAGCACCTTCATGCCCTCGATGGTCGTGCCGCCGGGCGAGCACACCGCACGGATGAGCTCCGCCGGTGTCTTGTCGCGGCGCAGCAGCATTTTTGCCGAGCCGATCATGGTCTGGCAGATGAGTGTCAGCGCATCGTCCTCGTCGATGCCGTGCTGCTTGGCGCTCTGCACGAAGGCATCCGCATAGGCATACAGGTACGCCGGTGCCGAGCCCGCATACGGGATGACCTCGTTGAGCATATTTTCCTGCTCAAAGGTGACGGTAACGCCCATCGTATTGAACATTTCGCACATTTTGCCGAGCTGTTCGGCGGTCGCGGCGGCGTTCTTGACGAGCTGGGTCGCGCCCTCGCCGAGCATGAGCGGCGTGTTCGGCATCACGCGGATCATCGCGGTGTCCGTACCGAGTGCGCCCTCCAGCTTGGCGAACGTCACGCCTGCGGCGATGGAAACCACCAGCGGCTTTTCACCCTCGTATTTCGCCAGATTCGGCAGAATCTCGTCGAAATTCTGCGGCTTGACGGCCAGCAGGACGATGTCGCTCTCGGCGTACACCGCGGTGTAGTCGCCGGTCACGGCGAAGCCCTTTGCGGCGTGTGCGGCGCGTTTTTCCTCACTGCGGTTGAACATCAGCACCTCGGCAGGCGTGAACAGTCCGGCACGGACTGCGCCCTCCGCAATGGCCGTGCCCATGTTTCCGGCTCCCAGAACGCCGAATTTGTATTTTTTCATGCAGATACACCTCGTTATGTGTGGAATCACTTTGTCATATCGATTTTTGCCGTCCGATGAAGGGATGGCGCTTTTATTGTAGCACAACCGGACGGTTCGCGCCATACGAAAATAGGGCGCACCGGAGTGCGCCCATTCAGGCTGTCGCGAAACTACAGTTTCGCCGACAAGCAGGAACGGACCGTAGGCCGTTCCAAAGTCGTCCGAAAGTTCCTATACAGAAACTTTCTCCCTCTCAGGGTATAAAAAGGCAGGTACACGCCCTGCCTTTTTATGAATTTGCACGACAAATTCTATTTCATGCGCGCTGCCGCGCGATATGATGAAATTGGTTCAATACCGACTTTTTTGACAAACTGAGGGCGCACCGGAGTGCACCCATTGTGTATCCTGTGACATTTTACGCGGCTTTCCTGTCCGGCAGCTGCGCCAGCACGATGGCTGCGAACATCAGCACGCAGCCGAAGATCTCCCGGCCGGAGAGCGCCTGACCGAGCAGCAGCCAGCCCGCAATGACCGAAATGACCGATTCGAGGCTCATAATGAGCGAGGCCACCGCCGGGTTCATGCCCTTTTGACCGACGATCTGGAGCGTATAGCCCACACCGGAGGACATCGCACCGGCATACAGGATGGGCTTCCATGCCGCAAGGATGCTCGCGAAGCTCGGCTGCTCGAAGATCAGCATACCGATGCCGGACAGGAGCGCACAGAAGAAAAACTGGATGCAGGACATCTTCACGCCGTCCACCATCGGTGAAAAATGGTCGATGACTGTGATATGGATGGAGAACAGCAGCGCACACGACAGGCCGATGAGGTCGCCCATCGCGAAGCCGAAGCTGCCGCCCGTCATGCACAGGAAATACAGACCGGCCATCGCCAGCGCAACGCCGCACCAGTGCTTCACACCGCATCTGCGCCCGAACAGCAGGCCGAGCAGCGGCACGATCAGGATGTAGCACGCAGTGAGGAATCCGGCCTTGCCGACCGGCGTATACAGCAGCGCGAACTGCTGGGTGATGCTGCCCGCGCACAGCGCCGTGCCGCAGCACATACCGCCGATAACGAGCGTTTTGCGGGCTTTGCGGCGCTCCTCGGGCGTTTGCTTCGGATGCGGGCCGCCGCTTTTGCCCAGCACCGCGATGACCGGCAGCAGGACCAGTCCGCCGATGACGTTGCGCGCGAACACAAAGGTGAACGGGCCGACATAATCCATGCCGACACTCTGCGCCACGAACGCCACACCCCAGATGGTGGCCGTCAGCAGCAGGAGCAACGAGTTTCGCAGCTTCATATCTGTTTTTTCTCCCTCATTTGCGGATTTTTTCATAAAAAAAGAACCGCTTCAAAGCGGTTCTTTCGTGGAGCTGCTAACCAGATTTGAACTGGTGACCTCATCCTTACCAAGGATGCACTCTACCGACTGAGCTATAGCAGCATTGGCAGGGGCAGTAGGGATCGAACCCACGGCACTCGGTTTTGGAGACCGATGCTCTACCAGCTGAGCTATACCCCTGTGTGGCTCCTCAAGTTGGACTCGAACCAACGACCCTGCGGTTAACAGCCGCATGCTCTACCAACTGAGCTATTGAGGAATATAAAATGCTGGTACACGCTGTTTGGATGGTTTATCGCAATCAGCTTGTATATTATAGCGCGGTATGTGCCGATTTGTCAATAGGTTTTTGAAAATTTTTCGGAGGGATTTTTCTGCTGCAGCGGATTGCCGGTTCGGACGGTTTACAGAGAGAAAGGGCGGCATATTTGTGCCGCCCTCTCTTTGCGTGATCGCTAATTATTTACGTCAGTTATGCAGGTCATAGCTCTGCGGGAGCCACAGGCTCGGCAGACCGGTATCCGCCGACACCTTATGCATGGTCAGCTCGATGTACGCGCCGGTTTCCCTGCCGGTATCCGGGTCGGTGAAATCATACGTCAGCTTGGCATAGTCGTTATTTTCGCCGTAAATCTGCACGGATTCCCCGTCAAATATGCCGTACCTGTCGCCCAGACCGAGGAAAAATGAGGCTCCCTGTTCGGGTATCTGGTCTTTTTGCAGCACTCTTTGCAGATTTGCCAGCTCATCATCGGTATAGACCGGCAGATCGAGCGTACTGTACAGCAGGTCGAACTGCGCGCCGGTCAAGCCCTGTGCGGAATCCGCGAGGTGCTCAATCTCGGTCGGCTCGGCGGACATTACATCCTTGAACGTCACGCGGTCAGCGGCGTAAGTCTTATAGCCGGTTTCCCAGTCGGTGCGGCTGAAAAACACTTCACAGCTGTTGGTTTTCTCATCAACGTACACGCGGACGGTCTGGCCCTGCCGGTCAGCATAGTGCCTGCCGAGGCCCTCAAGAAGCTGTCTGCGGCGGGCGGTGTTATCCTTGTCGGTCAGGTCGTCGAGCGTGAAATCGTCCGCTGTGATGCCCTGTGCCGCCGTATAGAGCTCCTTGTACCTGGCAGCCTGCTCCGCGTTGGATGGGTCATACTGCACATCGGAGGCATAAATGAGGAAATACGTCAGGCCGTCCTGCTCGGCAAGCTGCTTGACCGGCACCGCATAGTTTTCCGTCCAGTTTTCGCCGTAGCTCTGCTTGAGTGCGGCGGTCGGCTGGGCTTCGAGCGTCATAATGCAGATGTCATGCGCCGAGCTGCTGTCTGCCTCGTCCAGCATATTGAAATGCACACTGCCGTCCTCATACTGGCTGCCGCCGACCGTATTATGGAACGAAAGCGGCAGCTCGAGCGTATAGCCCAGCACATCATTGCGGTATGCCACCGAGGTCAGGGTTCCGTCACCGTGTACGACGGTGGCCGCCTCCCCGTTATGCATGGCGTACAGCGCCGCCGCCTTGTGCTGAATGTGACGGGCATCGGTGTATTCCAGCACCAGTGCGTGCAGATACGGCTCCGCCGCCGTGGAGGTGAGCACCTTGCTCATGCTCTCCGGCACGGTGTACGTCCAGCCGTCAGCGGTTTTGGTGAGCGCTGTCTGCTCATCTGTCAGCGCATCCTGCATGGTGCCGTCCGAATTGACCAGCCGGTTGGTGAGCTGTACGCCGCCGGACGGCTCGTTCGCAAACGTAAATTTGATGGTATCACCGACTGTCAGCTCAGGCAGCTTGCCGGTCGTCAGCGCGCCTCTTGCGTTCGCGCCGATGCCGAGCTCCTGCTCCCCGCTCTTGGCGGTGATGTCCTCCACCACGCCGACCGGCTGCCAGTAGCCCGCGGCGGTTTTCTCCAGCTGCACCTTGACCGGCGCACTGGAATCGCCAAATGTCAGCTGTACAACGGCAGTTTCCGTATTGCTGTCGCCTTCACCGAACGTACCGGTCGCCCGTCGGATGACCTCGGTGTCCTTCAGCAGCATCAGATAGGAATCGCCGCGCAGCGCCATGCCGAAATACTGCATCGCCGCCTGTGCCGGATCGGCGTAGCCTCTTATCATCTGGGTATCCATGCTGTCGATGTACTGCGGCACGGTCGGCCACGACAGACCGGTCGCATAGTACGTCCGGAACAATTCGCTCTGCGTCATGCTGTCCGTACTGAGTTCGCGGATATAGCCGATCACCGAGCTGTTTTTGTTCTCGCGGATGGTCTGCACGGTGTACGCCGCGCGGACATCGTCCGGTGCGCTGCTCGTATAGCGGAATACGACCATGTAATCCTGCTCATCATCGGCAGGCACGAGCACGAAATCCGTTGCAGACGGCGAGGACGGCCCGTATTTCCAAGTCCACTGCTCCCCGCCGGTCATGGCCTTTTGCTGGCTGATAAGGTCTTTCTGACCGTCCGGTGTCAGGATCGGGAAGATATACTGGGCGCTCTTGTGCAGCACGCCGCGCGCATACTGCTGCGCGAGGTCCGCCGCTGTGCGGGTGCGGTTCCCCTCCCCGTCCGTCCAGTCCTGCGGCCTTCCGCCAATCATGGTGAGAATAACCTTGCTGTTGTCCTTAAATGTGAATGTCACTTTACGGATGTCGTTGTAGGGCGCGGGTTCTTCATCACTGCCCTGAATCTGACCTGCCGCCGGAAAAATACCGAGCTGTATCTCTGCCGCCTGTACGGCATTGCTGCTGTCGCCTATCTCATTGTCGTCCTCAAAGAAATCCGGCAGACCGAGGTCGTTTTCGTACAGAGTTTTGAAATCGTCCAGCGACTGCACCAGATGGTTATCATCCGGTGTGAAGTCGCTCAGGTCGTTGCTGACCTCCCAAATTGCTTTGGAAATCAGCATTTTATCGCCCTCACCGGTGAAATACAGCCGCTGTGCTTCGCGGTACGGTACGCCGACCGTTACGGGCGCTTCTATGCCCCATGTTTTCATGCGGTCTGCATCGTACTCGTATTCGTAAACGATGAGTGCTGTCTGCGTTTCCGGTTCGTACTTGGTCACATAGCGCTTGTATACGGCCGCGCCGGTTGTGAAATTATCGACTAAGTTTTCACTGTTCGGCACAAGGTATTTGTTGAACGCTTCAGTATCCTCGTCCACATACGCCTGCGCGAATGTGTTTGCCATCATCAATGCGCGTTCCTCGGTGGTCTGATTGGGCTTCTTCTCCCCCACCGCGACCACGCAGCCGAGCGAGCCGACCAGCACCGCGATCATCACAACAAGCGCGACACCGCGCTTTTTGACCGATTTATCGAACAGACCCTCAAAACGGCGCATGAGCGTTTTTTTGTCGTCGCCGAAGCAGGAAACCAGCGCTTTTCTTCTCTGCGACTGCGAGATGGCCGACCGCAGGATGGTTTCGCCGTATGCGCGGCGGTACGCGCTGCTCTGTCCGCGAACAACGGCATCGTCGCACGCCAGCTCGATGTCCTCGTGCGCGAAACGCGCCATCAGGTGTACCAGCGGATTGAACCAGTGGACACACTTCGCCAGCACGAGCAGCAGCTTGAGCCACAGGTCGCCGTGCTTGTAATGGGTTAGCTCGTGGCGGAAAATGAACGCCGCATCCAGCCGGGACAGGTTTTCGTCCGGCAGGTACAGCGCGGGACGGAAAAATCCGGCCAGCATCGGACAGTCCGCCGCCGGTGTGACGTACAGCGGGATTTCCCGGTCAATACCCAGCTCGGCGCACTGTTCGCGCAGAACGGCTTCTAAATCCTCCCGCACGGCGGGCTGTGCGGTGCGCTTGAGGCTGTGCATCAGGTCAGCGTGCCCAATCCCCTGCCGCAGCGCACACGCGGCTGCGCCCAGCAGCCACAGGCCCAGCAGGAGCGTGGTGATGTCCACGGTCGCTGCGGTATCGCTGGCCGCCGTGTCGAGCGCCGCCGCCTGTTCCTCCGTCACCCAGCGGGACGGTGTCTGCGTGATGGGCAGTCCGGCCTGCTCGAATGCCGTCCGGCCGCCGCTGACAACAAAGCTGGTGCGCGGCGTGACCTGCACCGGAGCCTGCGGCAGACTAAGCTGCACCGGAACGAGCAGCCGCACGGCGAGTATCGCCCACACGATGCATACCGCGCGTGCCGGATACCGTTTTTTCATCACCCGCCGCAGCATGAGCGGCACCAGCGCCGCCAGCGATACGGTCAGGCCGATCTGCATCAGATTGTTCAGCAAATCCATACGCATAAGATCCCCTCCTTAACGCTCCTGTGCATCGAGAAACGCGCGCAGCTCGTCGATGTCGTTCTCGGTCAGTGCGCCCGCATCCGACAGGCTCGCCACCAGATTTTTGACCGAGCCGCCGCACAGCCGCCGCACAAAGCCCACGCTTTCGCGCTGGCGGTAGTCGCTTTCGCTGATGAGCGGCGCATACAGGTTCTGTCGGCCCTCTTTCGTGCAGCTGAGAAAGCCTTTGTCGCACAGCCGGGACAGGAACGTGAGCACGCTCGTGGTCTTCCAGTCCTTGTCGGCGTGCTGCTGTACCTCCGCCGCCGTCACCGGCGGCTCAAGCGCCCAGATGGTCTGCATGACTTCGAGCTCTGCATCGGGCAGTCGCTTGTCGTTTCGCATGATTCTACCTCCTTTATTCTACAAATGTAAAACACCTTTTATTGCCTATATTCTACAATAGTAGAATAACGTTGTCAATCCTTTTTTCACAGATTTTTGCAGAGTACGGAAGCGGATACAAATTGTTTACATTTTGTAATTTTTCTGGCGTTGACAGGGGTGTTTGTTTGCGATATGCTTAAATTGTAGAATTGTGATTTGTCGAATCCGTTCTCCCGCCGCTCGCAAGCGGCGAAACTCCCCAGCCCGGCAACGACGTATTGCTAACGCAACTCGGCTACACCATGTAAAGGGTGCCGAGAAAAAGGCTGCCGCCCGGAAAGAACGTTGCGCTCCCGCGCCTCGCGTGCACCGGAAAGCGGCTGCTGTGTATCGGCAAATCAGAATCTATTCTCATAATATCCTAAAAGGAGCTATTTCCATGCGAAAAAACGTTTCGCTCATTTTAGCCATCTGCGGCACGCTTCTGCTGCTGCTGATATTGGGCTTCGGGCGTTTGATATACATTCACACGGCGCAGCAGCCGTTTTCTTCTATTGCGGAAACCGGCCCGCAGACTACCATCAAACTCGCGGAAAACGACACGGAAGTGCCGCTGAACAGCGAAAAGCAGCAGGCCGCTATCATCGAGCTGCTCAGCCAGCAGACCTACACGCCGTACCCGCATTTCATAAAGCCCAGCAAGAACAAGCTGACCGCAAACCGTCTGACCGTCACGTTCGAGAACGGCAACTCCATCGGCCTCAGCACGGACGGATATGTGTTCGTAAACGGCAATCTTCGCGGTATCAAGGGCGATAACGGGGTGGAATTGTACCACGAACTGTTCGTGCTGTTCTATCCGACTGCGGCGTAAGGAGGGCTGGATATGAAAAAACTAACCGCTTTATGGCTGTCGTTCCTGCTGGTTTTCGGCACGCTGACCGGCTGTGCCGGTGACATCGGCATTATCGGCGGCGAGGACGGCCCGACCGCTGTCATCACCTCGGACAGCGCACAGAGCGCGGACAGCGGGGAAGCGGCTGCCGTTTCCGTCACCGAGGACGGGCAATACGACACAAAGGACGAGGTTGCCGCCTATTTGACCGAATACGGCCATTTACCGTCCAATTATATTACGAAAAAGCAAGCACAGGCGCTCGGCTGGGAGGGCGGCTCACTCGAGCCGTATGCGCCCGGCTGCTCGATCGGCGGCGACCGGTTCGGCAACTACGAGGGTGCTCTGCCGGACGGGAAATATCACGAGTGCGACCTCAATACGCGCGGCGCCGACAAGCGCGGTGCGGAACGGCTGGTCTACTCGGAGGACGGGCATATCTACTACACCGCCGACCATTACGAAACGTTTGAAGAAATCAGTCAATAGCGCACATTTTACAAATAAAAATGGGGGAAATGCGTATGAAAGAGCTGCTTTTGGATGCGGATACCCTGTACACGCGCGGACAGGCGCACGATGTACTCGCAAAGACGTTCGGCTTTCCGGCGGACTACGGGCGCAATCTGGATGCGCTGTACGACCTGCTAACGGCCTGCCCGCCGACCCGGCTGACACTGCGCCACGCGGAAATGCTGGTGGCCAATCTCGGCAATTACGGCGAACTGCTGCTGCGCGTGCTGGCAGATGCGGCGGCGGAAAACCCCAACTTTACGCTCAACGCCTGCTAAAGTTTTAGTTTGAGAGTGAAGAGTTGAGATTGGAGAGTATATCTCTTCACTCCTCACTCTCCACTCTTCACTCTTTTGTTTGGCCTTTTACTCTAAAAAAGGACGAATCCAATCGGATTCGTCCTTTTCTACTGCCTTTTTACGGGCTTATTCTTCAGCAGTGGTCTGCTCTGCGGTTTCGGTGGCTTCGGCCTCGGCTTCTGCCGGGTCCTCTTCCTCCTTATCCGTGCGGGCGATGGAAATAACCTTGACATCCTCGCCGGTACGCATGACGATTACGCCCTGCGAACCGCGGCTGCACTCGCGGATTTCCTCTACGCCGGTGCGGATGATAACGCCGTCATCGGTGATGATCATAACATCGTTTTCGCTGTCAACGACCGCGATGCCGGCCACCAGACCGGTCTTTTCGGTCAGGTTATGCAGCATCATGCCGCCGCCGCCGCGATGGTGCACGGTGAACTCCTCGACCGGAGTACGCTTGCCGTAGCCGTTCTCGGTGATAGAGAGCACATAAGCGCCCTTGCGCGCACGCGCCGCGCCGACAACGTAATCGCCCTCAGCGAGCCGGATGCCGCGCACACCGGTTGCGGTACGGCCCATCGCGCGTACCTCGTTCTCGTCAAAGCAGATGGCCTTGCCGTCATGGGTGGCGATGAGGATGTTCTGCTCGCCATCGGTCAGGCGGACATCGACCAGCGCATCGTCCTCGTTGAGGTTCAAGGCGCGCAGACCCGCGCGGCGGATGTTCTGGAGATCGGAAAGCACGATGCGCTTCGCCACGCCCTGACGGGTAACGAAGAACAGGAACTTATCGTCCGCAAACTCCTGAATCGGGAACATGGCGGTGATCTTTTCGCCGTTTTCAAGCTCTAAGAGGTTGACAATGTTCATGCCCTTTGCCGAACGGCCGGTTTCCGGAATCTGATAGCCCTTGAGCTTGTATACCTTGCCTCGGTCCGAGAAGAACAGGATGGTATCATGCGTGGAGGCCGTGAAGATGTCCTTCGCGAAGTCCTCCTCGCGGGTGCTCATCGCGGAAACACCGCGGCCGCCGCGGCGCTGTGCGCGGTAGACCGAGGTCGGCTGGCGCTTGATATAGCCGAAGTGGGTGAGGGTGTACGCGCAGTCCTGCTGCTCGATGAGATCCTCAATATCAATTTCATCCGCGACATTTTCGATGCGCGTATGGCGCTCGTCGCCGTATTTCTGCTTGATCTCCTGCAATTCCTGCTTGACAACGGCAAGAATGTTCGCATCGCACGACAGAATCTCCTCAAAGCCCGCGATGCGGCTCTCGAGATCCTTGTATTCGTCGTTGATCTTCTCCTGCTCCAGACCGGACAGGCGGCCCAGACGCATATCCACGATGGCCTGCGCCTGCGGCTCGTCGAGGTGGAACTCGAAGTGTTCCGAGCCGTCCACGATGCCGAGCAGCGCGATCTGGTCGATCCAGAACGGCTCTGCCATCAGGTTTTCCTTGGCTTCGGCCTCGTTCTTGGAGGCGCGGATGATGGCGATAATGCGGTCGATATTGTCGGTCGCGACCTTAAGACCCTCCAGAATGTGTGCACGGTCGCGCGCTTTCTTGAGGTCAAAGCGCGTGCGGCGCTCGACAACGTCCTTCTGGAAACCGATATACTGGTCGAGGATCTGGCGCAGGGTCAGCACGCGCGGCTGAAGTTTGCCGCCCGCACCCGGCACGAGCGCGATGTGGATCATCGAAATGGTATCCTCGAGCTGCGAATAGGTGAACAGCTGGTTGAGGATGACCTGCGCGTTGGCATCACGGCGAACATCCACGACAATCTGCATACCCTCGCGAGAGGAGTGGTCCTGAATGTTGGTGATGCCCTCAACGCGCTTATCCTTGACGAGATTTGCCATGGATTCGACCAGACGGGCCTTGTTTACCATGTACGGGATCTCGGTGATGACGATCTGGCTCTTGCCGTTCGGCAGGTCTACGATCTCGGTCTTAGCGCGGACCTTGATCTTGCCGCGGCCGGTCGCATAGGCGGCGCGGATGCCGCTGCGGCCCATGATGACGCCGCCGGTCGGGAAGTCCGGACCCTTGATGAACTGGCAGATCTCGTCCAGCTCAGCCTCGGGGTGGTCGATGACATAGCAGGTGCCGTCGATGACCTCGGAGAGGTTATGCGGCGGGATGTTGGTCGCCATGCCGACCGCGATGCCGGACGAGCCGTTGACGAGCAGGTTGGGGAAGCGCGACGGGAGCACGACCGGCTCCTGACGCTCCTCGTCAAAGTTCGGCTGGAAATCGACCGTGTTCTTCTTGATGTCCGCCAGCATGTAGTTTGCCAGTTTGGCCATGCGGGCCTCGGTGTAACGGTATGCTGCCGGAGGGTCGCCGTCCACAGAACCGAAGTTGCCGTGGCCGTCGATCAGCGGATAGTGCAGCGAGAACGGCTGCGCCATACGCACCATTGCGTCATAGACCGATGCGTCGCCGTGCGGATGATAGCGGCCGAGCACGTTACCGACGGTCGTTGCCGACTTGCGGTAGGGCTTATCCGAGGTCAGGCCGTCCTCGTACATGGCGTACAGGATGCGGCGGTGTACCGGCTTGAGGCCATCGCGCACATCGGGCAGCGCGCGGCCGACAATAACGCTCATTGCATAGTCGATGTAGCTTTTCTTCATCTCGCGTTCGAGATCGACCTGCATGATTTTCTGCTGTTCGTATTCTTGACTCATTCTTTGCCTCCAGAATTGTTGGCTTTCAGCCGGAAAACGGCTGTATTTTCACGCTTAGAGCAGACGGAGCAGCTCGTCTACCTGCTCCTCGGTCGTCGCCCAGCTCGTCGCCAGACGGATGACCGTATGCTCCGCGTCATATTTTTCTATAAAGCTGTATGCGACCTTGCCGCCGAGTTCGGGCAGCCTGCTGTTTTCGACGATGATAAACTGCTGATTGGTGGGGGAGTCGATCGCGAAGCGGTATCCCTTTGCCGCGAGACCGTCGCGCAGTTTGAGCGCGAGGCGCACCGCCGGTGCGCAGATCTTTTCATACAGGCCGTCGGTGAACAGGGCGTCGAACTGAACCGCGTTCAGGCGGCCCTTTGCGACCATCGCGCCGTGGCGCTTGACCATGGTCTCGAACTGGCGCGGCATATTGCCGTGCGTGAACACGACCGCCTCGCCGCACAGCGCGCCGCACTTGGTGCCGCCGATGTAGAACACATCGGTCAGCCGTGCGATGTCCGGGAGCGTCACGTCGGTATCCGCCGTCAGGCCGTAGCCGAGGCGCGCGCCGTCGAGAAACAGCGGCAGATCGAACGCCTTGCACACAGCGGAAATGTGCTCCAGCTCGTTTTTCGTGTAAAGCGTGCCGTATTCGGACGGATGGGAGATGTAGACCATGCCCGGGAATACCATGTGGTTATGGCTTTCGTCCGCATAGAACGTCTCGATGTACTCGCGCAGATCGTCCGCGTCCAGCTTGCCGTTCTTATGCGGCACGGTCAGCACCTTGTGTCCGGTGGACTCGATGGCGCCGGCCTCATGGGTGTTCACATGGCCGCAGGAGGACGCGACAACGCCCTCATACGGACGCAGCAGCGCGTCGATGACGACCATGTTGGTCTGCGTGCCGCCGGTGAGGAAGTAAACCTGTCCCTCCGGGCGGGCGCAGGCCGCCTTGATCTTCTCCGCAGCGGACGCGGTGATCTCGTCATTTCCGTAGCCGGTGAGCGGCTGCATATTGGTCTCTGTCAGATGTTCCAGAACTTTGGGGTGTGCGCCGTAACCGTAATCGTTTACAAAAAACAGCATGACTTTTCTCCCTTAAACGTCAAGATTCATGACATATTTTGCGTTTCTTTCAATGAATTCGCGACGCGGCTCTACCTTTTCGCCCATCAGGAGCGCGAAGGTCTCGTCGGCCGCCGCCGCGTCCTCCATCGTGACCTGAAGCAGCGTGCGGTGCTCGGGGTCCATGGTGGTCTCCCACAGCTGCTGCGGGTCCATCTCGCCGAGGCCCTTGTAGCGCTGTACGCGCACGCCGTCGCCCATCTCGTTGACGCAGTCGCGCTGCTGCTCCTCGGTGTAGGTATAGCGGACGTCCTTGCCCTTCTCGTTCTTGAACAGCGGCGGCTGCGCGATGAACACATGACCGTGCTCGATCAGCGGACGCATGAAGCGGAAGAAGAACGTCAGAAGCAGGGTGCGGATATGGC
Source organism: uncultured Agathobaculum sp. (assembly GCA_934504345.1). Taxonomy (GTDB): domain Bacteria; phylum Bacillota; class Clostridia; order Oscillospirales; family Butyricicoccaceae; genus Agathobaculum. The sequence goes on from CAKSVR010000009.1 coordinate 58,621, forward strand.
TGCCGTCGACATCGGCATCGGCCATGAGGATGATCTTGCCGTAGCGCAGCTTTGCGAGATCGAAATCGTCGCCGAAGCCCGCGCCGAAGGCGGTGATCATCGGGGTGAGCTTGTCGTTGCCGTAGACGCGGTCGAGACGCGCCTTTTCGACGTTCAGCATCTTGCCCCAGAGCGGCAGGATCGCCTGATGACGGCGGTCGCGTCCCTCCTTGGCGGAGCCGCCTGCGGAATCACCCTCGACGATGTAGATTTCGGTGTAGGTCGGGTCCTTTTCGATGCAGTCCGCCAGCTTGCCCGGCAGGGAAGCCGAATCCAGTGCGGACTTGCGGCGGGTCATCTCACGCGCCTTTTTCGCGGCCTCGCGGGCACGCGCGGCGGTCTGCGCCTTTTCGATGATGGTGCGCGCTACCTGCGGGTTCTCCTCGAAGAACGTCATCAGCTTCTCGGATACCATCGCATCCACAAGCGTACGCATTTCGCTGTTGCCCAGCTTGGTCTTGGTCTGACCCTCGAACTGCGCTTCCTGGAGCTTTACCGAGATGATCGCGGTCAGACCCTCACGCGCATCCTCGCCCTTAAACGATTCATCGTCCTTGAGCAGCTTGTATTTCTTGCCGTAGTCGTTCAGCACGCGGGTGAGTGCGGCCTTGAAGCCGGTTTCATGCGTGCCGCCCTCGGTGGTGTTGATGTTGTTGGCGAACGACAGCATCAGCTCGCTGTAACTGTCCGTGTACTGCATCGCGACCTCGGCCATCGAGGTGCCGCGGGCGCCCTCCATGTAGATGACCTCGTCGTGCAGCGGCGTTTTGGTGCGGTTGAGGTGCTCCACGAACTGGCGGATACCGCCCTCGTAGTGCATGATCTCCTCGATGGGCTCGTCGTCGCGCTCGTCGCGCAGCGTGATCTTGAGGCCCGCATTGAGGAATGCCTGCTCACGCAGCCGCTTTTCGAGCACATCGTATTCGTAGACCGTGGTTTCGAAGATCTCCGGGTCGGCATGGAAGCGGATGGTCGTGCCGGTTTCGCTCTCGCACGGCGTATCGCGCATTTTGACGGTCGTAACGCCGCGCTCAAAGCGCATATAGTGCTTGGTCGTGCCGTCGCGCACCTCAGCCTCCAGCCAGTCGGACAGGGCGTTTACAACGGACGAGCCAACGCCGTGCAGGCCGCCGGATACCTTGTAGCCAGAGCCGTCGAACTTGCCGCCTGCGTGCAGGACGGTGAGCACGACCTCGAGCGTCGGGATGCCCATCTGCGGATGGATGCCGCAGGGAATGCCGCGGCCGTTGTCGGTAACGCGGATGATGTCACCCTTTTCGATCGTGACCTCGATGTGCGTGCAGTAGCCTGCCAGCGCCTCGTCGATCGAGTTATCGACGATCTCGTACACCAGATGGTGCAGACCGCGTGCCGAGGTAGAGCCGATGTACATACCCGGGCGTTTGCGGACGGCCTCGAGTCCTTCGAGCACCTGAATCTGATTTTCGTCATATTTCTCGGTGACTTTCAGGTCGAGCACTTCGTCCTTGATTTCGATTTCTTCACTCATATCGTTAAATTTCCTTTCCAGAAATTGCGGGAACAAAACAAATCGCGCGTCAGCGCGCATAAAATAGAATTTCCGCCGGAAATTCATAAAAAGTGGGAGCATGTATCACACTTTTTATACAAGTGCGGAGAAAAGTTTCAACCATCGGGCGGAACTTTTCGTAGCTTGGGATATGTCCGCGTATACGCGGCATATCCTTTTCGTCGAAAAATGTATTTTTCGACGAAGGCGGAGCCTATACGGCGTAGCCTTTCTCCGCACGCCTCTGAATCGCCTGCGGAGAGAGCTGGGTCAGGTACAGCGTTTCACCGAGGGCATTCTCGCACAGCACCGCCGCGCGCGGCAGATCGTCATACAGCTCGATGATGCGGCCCTCATCCTGCAGCCGCTCGAGCAGCAGCCGTGTGCGCTTGGAAACGGTCGCCGTGTCCATATCGAACACCGCGACTACGCTCTGCAAGGGCACGATGTAGTCCTGGCCTAAATGTAAATACACTGCACGCACCTACCCTTTCGACAGGTAGGAGTTAGGAGGGAGGAGATAGGAGTTTTTGAGTTTACCGCTGCTCTGCAAGTCTGCGGCGCGGTTTTCTCAACTCCTCACTCCTACCTCCTCACTCCTATCTTGCAACCGTCTTTTTAAGCCAATAGCCTTGTTTACTATTGTACCACTTTTTTCACTAATTGTGTACCCTAAACCTTACGAAAAACAAATATTTCTCTGTGTTTTCCGAAGAAAAACAGGGCACGGCAGGGAAGCCCGAGGCAAAGTCTGTTCCCGCCGTGCGATAGTTTGTAAAAATATGTGATTTTAGTGCATTTCTGCGGATTTTCCGCCGTTTTGGATATGGAAAACCGCGCCCGCACGCAGCTTTTCCGAGATGCCGTCCTCGCAGCAGGTGATCATGACCTGACCCGCCGAGATGCGGTTGAGCACGAAGTCCTGCCGGCGGCGGTCGAGCTCGCTGAGCACATCATCGAGCAGCAGGACGGGATACTCGCCGTCCTCGTCGAAGAACAGCTCGCGCTCGGCCAGCTTGAGTGACAGGGTGCAGGTACGCACCTGTCCCTGCGAGCCGAACGAGGCCGCGCTGCGCCCGTCGAGCAGCAGCTCGAGGTCGTCCTTATGCGGGCCGGAAAGACAGCTTTTTGCGGAAATCTCGGCGGCCTTGTGGCGGAACACATGATCGATGAGCTCTTTTTCGATCTGCTTTGCCTCCGCGAACGGGTCGGTGACAGAGGAAACCGTTTTGTACACGCCGGAGAGCACCTCCTGCGGTGCAATGTCGGCGTAGACGGCGGCAGCGGCTTTCAGCAGCTTGCGGCAGTAATATGCGCGGTAGCGGATGATCTGCGCGCCGATATGCGCCATACGCAGAGAGAAATCCTCCCACATAGAGAGCAGCGACGGCTTTTCCTCGCTGTCGCGCAGGATGCGGGTCTTATGCTCGTGCAGGCGGTTGTATTCCTCCAGATAGCGGGCATAATTGGGCCGCATCTGGCACAGGGCGGTATCGAGGAACCGGCGGCGTGCCGCCGCGCCCGCGCGGACGAGCATCAGATCCTCCGGACAGAACAGCACGGTCTTGAGCAGGCCCTGTGCATCCGACTGACGCTTCTGGCGCACGCCGTTTTTGTAGATCTCCATCGCCTTGGTGCGCGACAGCCGCAGCTCGAGCGAAATATCGCGCTCCTGGGCCACGAAATTCGCGAAAACGAAAGCGTGATCCGCGCCGAACCGCAGGCCCTCTTTTTTCTGCGCGGTGCGGAACAGCCGCATGGTCGAGCACGCTGCCGCCGCCTCGAGCAGATTTGTCTTGCCCTGTCCGTTTTCGCCGCAGATCAGGTTGACCGCCGGATCGAACGCAAACGTTTCCTCCGCGTAATTGCGGAAATTCTGCAGTTTTAACGTCTTGATATACATGGCTTCTCCGTTCAGGGACTTTCGGTTTTTGTATGTTGTGTACGATAACGAACACGCAAAATCGCGTTCGTTATCGTACACAGTGTCGTTTTTACTGGATCTGCACGGATTCGCCGCCCAGCTCGACTGTATCGCCCGGGCGCAGCTTCTTGCCGCGCATGGTGCAGATTTCGCCGTTTACCAGCACTTCGCCCTCGGCAATGCGGATCTTCGCCTCGCCGCCCGAGCTGACCAGATTGGCGAATTTGAGCAGCGCATCGAGCTTGATGAACTCGGTTTCAATCTTGATTTCAGTCATTGGCTTTCAACCTCACAGGCAGCACCAGATAGGTGTATTTGTCGCCCTCCATCGGCGAAATGATCATCGGGTTGAGCGCGCCCTTGAGCTGCAGCTTCACCTGATCGTCGCCGGCAGCGCGCAGCGCATCCAGCAGGTAGCGGTTGTTGAAGCCGATCTCGAGGTTCTCGATCGAACCCTCGAACGGGCATTCATCGTAGCTCTTGCCGACCGCAGTCACGCACGAAAGCTGCATATAAGAGCCGTCAAAGTGGAAACGGACCGGATTTTTGAGCTTTTCGGACACGATGAGCGACACACGTTCGATGCAGGTGATGAGCTCGTGGCGGTCCGCCGAAACAACGTGCTCGAACTCATTCGGGATGGCAGCGCGGTAGTTGAGGAACTCGCCGTCAATAAGGCGGGTGATGAGGGTCGTGCCGCCGATGCGGAACAGGATGTTCTTGCTGTCCGGGAAGATCTCCACCGGCTCGTCGTCATCGCTCAGGATGCGCTCGATCTCGCGCAGAGAAGCGCCCGGCACGACGAATTTCATATCCCCGGAAATGCCCTCAACGGTTTCGCGGCGGACAGACAGGCGGTAGCCGTCCACTGCAACGACATTCAGGCGATTTCCCTCGATCTCGAACAGGCAGCCGGTGTGGATCGGCTTGGATTCGTTGTCCGAAACCGAGAAAATGGTCTGCGCGATCATGCTTTTCAGGATCGGCTGGGGCAGAGAAAGCCCATTATTGCTCGAAACATCGGCCAGTGCCGGATATTCATCGGCTTCGTTCGCCATCAGGTTGAACACCGAACGGCCGCACTTGATGGTGGTCATCAGCTTGTCGTCGGTTTCGAGGTAAACGACGTCCTGCGGCAGCTTGCGTACGATGTCAAGGATCAGGCGGGCATTCAGGACGATGCGGCCGGGCTCAACGACATCGACCTGCGCGGTCGTGCGGATGCCCATGGAAAGGTCGTAGCCGGTGATGGTCAGGGTGTCGGCATCTGCGGCCAGCAGCAGGCCCTCGAGCAGCGGCATCGAGCTCTTGCCCGTAACCGCGCGGGAGGCGATGCTGAGCAGGTTCAGCAGGGTTTCTTTTTCACAGGAAAATTTCATAGGTGCTCCTCTCAGAACTGGAAATGAAACATAAGGTCGGTTTATGCAGGGTATGCATATTTATTAGCGGGCATGACAATAGACTGTGCGAAAGCACAGATTTGCATAGACGGGATCGCACACCGTGCATCCGGTACACAGCCCGCTTTCTCAAAATGAGAGAAAACGCTCTCAATAGAAAGGATAGGAAATAGTATTCGTAGTAGAGGCTGGGGAAACTGGGGAAAACCCCGAAAACCTCAGATGCGGCGCGGGAAATGTCGTACACAGGAAGCTGTGGACGAAAAATACACTGTCCACAGGGGAAATTGTGCTTTTAGTTATCCACAAAGTTATCCATGTGGAATCCACAGGCTGGCTGGGGATAAATAAACTGTGCATTTTTCGGCTGTGGAAAACGGCTTTGCACAAATGAACAGCCGGAGATCAGCCGTCGCCGCGGATGTTGTTATGCAGCTTTTTGATGACGTCCTCGGTTTCGCGGGAGTTCTTGCGCTCCTCCTCGATCTTGTTGCAGGCGTGCATAACGGTGGTATGGTCGCGTTTGAATATCTTTGCAATATCGGGGAAGGAATACTCCAGCTCCTGCCGGATCATATACATGGCCATCTGGCGCGGGTAGGCGACATCCTTGGAACGGTTCTGCGAGATCATCTGCTCGACCGGGATATAGAAATAGTTCGCCACAGCCTCCATGATGCGCTCCGGCGTGGGATTGAGGCCCGGATTTTCGGTACGCAGCGCATCGATGGCGTTCTCCGCGAGGGAGACCGTGATGCGTTCGCCCATCAGTTCGTGCATGGCCTTGATCTTCTTGACCGCGCCCTCGAGCTGGCGGATATTGGCCTGAATGTTCTCCGCGATGTAATTGGACACATCATCGGGCAGTTCCACGCCCATTTTGACCGCTTTATCGCGGATAATGGCGATTCTCGTTTCAAAATCAGGCGGCTGGATGTCGGCCAGCAGACCCCATTCGAAGCGGGTCTTCATGCGGTCCTCGAGCGTGTTGATCTCTTTCGGAGGCCGGTCAGAAGTGAGCACGATCTGCTTTTTTGCCTCGTAGAGCGCGTTAAAGGTGTGGAAAAATTCCTCCTGCGTGCGCTCCTTGCCGGCGATGAACTGTACGTCGTCGAGCAGCAGCAGATCGACCATGCGGTACTTGTTGCGGAACGCCTGCACGTTGCCCTCCTGAATGGCGGTGATGAGCTCGTTGGTGAAATCCTCGCCCTTTACATATATAATGCGGTATTCCGGATGCGTGCGGCGCAGCACATTGGCGATCGCGTACATCAGATGGGTCTTGCCGAGGCCCGAGTTGCCGTAAATGAACAGCGGATTGTTCTCTGCGGCAGGCCGCTGGGATACCGCAAGTGCGGCTGCATGAGCGAATTTGTTGCTCGAACCGACGATAAACCGCTCAAAAGTGTAATCATCGTACGGCGAAGTGCTCGTGCCGGGTGTGGTGTATTCGCCCGTTACCACAACGACCGTGATCGGATCGCCGGTCAGATTGTGTAGCACTTCCTGCAGCGGGCCGACGAACTTGGTTTCGATGAACGTTTTTTTGAACTCCACCGGCGAGTGCAGTACCAGCCGATTGTCCCCAAAGGAAACGACCGTCGCGTCGTCAAACCATGCGGAAATGGTGGAGGGCGGGAAATCGAGCTGCTCCAGAGCCATTTCCAATATATTGTTTGCCATAGGGCGCCTCCTGTCGATAATAATTCTATTTTATAGTACCATATTTTATCCACAAGTTCAATGCGCCGATGTGGATAACTAATTGACCCCTGTCCGTTTCGGGCGGCGATTTTGAACGGCAGAATGTGTCGAGTAAATTCAGGAAACCGCGGAAAACGGCGGTTTCTGGCGAACTTTTGGGAGAAAATTTTGAATGACTGAGAAAAATGCACGGTATTTTTTATGGAAATTGCGGATTTTTTCAAATATTTTCCGAAAAAACGCGAATTTTCGGGGGAAATCGCCCGAGCGCTTCCGGCCGGATTTTCAAGATACAGACGAGTGCTTGCGGGGCACTTCAACTTTTCCACAAGATGTTGACAACCTGTGCAAAACGCTGAAAACCGCAATTTCGCGCAGAAAAAAGACTTGACAAAATCCGCCCTATATAGGATAATAGTTATCGTATCCAATTATGCAGACAGGCAGCGGCATATGCCCGCGTCTTGCGCCGGACCTATGCCGGTGCCCATCTGTAAATTTTAGAACAGGGAGGTGCACAGAGTTATGAAGAGAACGTTCCAGCCGAAGAAGCGTCAGCGCTCCAAGGAGCACGGCTTCCGCAAGCGTATGTCCACGTCCAACGGCCGCAAGGTACTTGCACGCCGTCGCGCTAAGGG
>CAKSVR010000010.1 GCA_934504345.1 uncultured Agathobaculum sp.
TAAAATGTTATCGGTTGATACTGCAAAATTTGACCGATTGTAATTGTAAAATATGACCGATTAGCATATAATAATAGAAAGATGTTGAGGTGAGTCAAATGAACCATTTAAACTATAAACCCCGCATTATCGATGCAAAAGTAGAGGAATATCTATCCGCTTTCGGTGCTGTCTGCATTGAGGGACCGAAATGGTGCGGCAAGACCTGGACTTCTGCGCAGCACAGCAAAAGCGAAATCTATATCGGCGATCCGGCTAACAACTTTCAAAACCGCCAGCTGGCAGAATTGTCTCCCGAACTGGTGCTAACCGGCGAGGCTCCGCGCTTGATCGACGAATGGCAGGAGGTTCCGCCGCTCTGGGACGCGGTGCGCTACAAGGTAGATCAGACCGCCGAAAAGGGCCAGTTTATTCTGACCGGCTCTGCCACCCCTAACCACAAGGGTGTCCTGCACAGCGGTGCAGGCCGCATTGCCAAGCTGCGTATGCGTCCAATGTCGCTCTACGAGTCGGGCGACTCCAGCGGACAGGTTTCGCTGGAAAAGCTGTGTCATGGCGAAGTTACTACAGCCATGACCGGCGAAGTAGATCTTACCAAGCTGATTGAACTGATTATCCGCGGTGGCTGGCCGGGCAGTCTGGGCTTGCCGCTCAAACAGGCTATGCTGCTGCCTGCCGAGTATCTGAATGCGGTCATTGACGATGATGTGTACCGTATCGACGGCATCAGACGCGATACACAGAAAATGCGCCTGCTGCTGCGTTCTCTGGCTCGAAATGAGAGCACAACCGTCACAAATCGAACGTTAATGCGCGATATCAAGGCGGTTGATGATGAGGATATTGACGGCGAAACGGTATCCGCCTATCTGGATATTTTCAAGCGGCTGTTCATCACGGATAATCAGCCACCGTTCGCTGCCGGTATCCGCTCCTCTGTTCGGATAAAGCAGGCGGAAAAGCGGCATTTCTCCGATCCGTCACTGGCGTGTGCCTTGCTCCGCGCAACGCCTGCCGGTTTGATTGGTGATCTGGAAACGCTTGGATTTCTATTTGAGGCACTGTGCGAGCGCGATCTGTGTATCTATGCGGAGTCGTTTGGTGCGAACCTGTATCACTATCAGGATTACCAAAATCAAGAGATCGATGCGGTAATTGAGCTGGCAGACGGTCAGTGGTGCGCTTTTGAGATCAAGCTCGGTGCAAATCAGATCGATACTGCCGCAGAAAATCTGCTTAAGATTAAGCGTCAGATTGAAGAAGATCCTCGCGGCAAGCCGCCTGCGGTGCTCTGCGTTCTGTGCGGTATGTCGAATGCCGCCTATCGGCGCGCCGATGGTGTTTTTGTTGTTCCAATCACGGCGCTGAAACCTTAACTAACCTCTCGAATAAGCACAAAATAAGCACCATTCTTGGTGCAAGCCTGCGAGAAATCTGCGAGAAGTCGGTCAAACCGACTGATTTCACAGTTATTCCCTATTTCCAAATATCTCTGAAAAGTTCAGAAAAATACCGATAATACAGCAAAAGCTCCTGCAATCCATCAAAAGATTACAGGAGCTTTCTGGTGCCGCCAGCCGGAATCGAACCGGCACGGGTTTAACTCCGGGGGATTTTAAGTCCCCTGCGTCTACCAGTTCCGCCATGGCGGCATGATACTATTATAACAGAACGGGCACGGTCTGTCAAACCGTGCCCGTATGCATTTTAATTCTTGTTAAACACCGATTTATCCAGTGCGCCGTCCTGATGCGCCACGATGGTGGTGCAGACTGCATCGCCGGTGATATTAACGGCGGTGCGCGCCATATCGAGGATACGGTCGATACCCATGATCAGGCCGATGCCGGCAACCGGCAGACCGACCGAATCAAATACCATCGCCAGCGTGACAAGGCCGACCGACGGAACGCCTGCCGTACCGATGGAGGCCAGCGTAGCAGTCGCGATAACGGTCAGGTAGTCCGCAGGGGAGAGCTGGATGCCGAACGCCTGTGCAACGAACACAACGGCCACGCCCTGCATGATGGACGTACCATCCATGTTGATGGTCGCGCCGAGCGGGATGGTAAAGGACGAAATACGGCGGTTTACGCCGATCTTCTCCTCCAGCGTGTCGATATTCATCGGGATGGTGGCGTTGGAGGTCGCAGTCGAGAACGCGAAGCCCATGACCGGTGCGAACTTCTTGAGGAAGCGCAGCGGATTGAGCCGCGTGAACAGCGCCAGCAAAATCTGGTACACGCCGCAGCACTGGATGACCAGCGCCAGCAGCACCGCGCCCATGTACTTGAACATCGGCACCATCGCGGAGAAGCCGAGGCCCGCAAAGGTCTTGGCGATGAGGCAGAACACGCCGATCGGCGCGAGGCCCATGACCATCATCGTCATTTCCATCATAATATCGTTGCCCTGCTGGAAGAAGTTCGTCACCAGCTGGGTCTTATCCTGCAGTTTCGCGAGGATAACGCCGATAATGAGCGCAAACACGATGACCTGCAGCATTTCGCCGTTGGCGAGTGCGCCGATCGGGTTTTTCGGGATGATATTCAGCAGGGTTTCCGCGAAGCTGACCGAATCCGAGGAAGCGGTGACTTCAGCAGCATGGATCTGCGACATATCCAGACCCATGCCCGGCTTGATGAGCAGACCGATGCCGAGTGCGACGGCAACGGCCATCATGGTGGTGATGATATAGAAGCCGATGATCTTCACGCCGACCTTGCCGAGCGTTTTACTGTCGCCGATGGCGGTAGCGCCGCAGATGAGCGAGCAGAATACCAGCGGTACGACCAGCATCTGCATCAGGCGGATAAAGCCCTGACCGACGACATAAAAAATACCGTTTACGAACACATTCTGTACAAAATCGACATCCGCAGCGAACATATTCAGGATAATACCGAGGATCGCACCGAGGATCAGCGCGATGAATATCTGTGTGGTCAGGCCGATTTTCTTTTTCTCTTTTACATCATTCATTTACGTCCTCCAGTCTGCCGGGCAGACATATATTCGCTCAGTGCGTCCTTCCAGTCCGGCATTTGATACAGGTCCGTGATACGCAGCATCATGTTGTCGAGCAGCGTAAAGCGCGGGCGCAGTGCGGTGTTCTCGGATGCCGAGGTGACGGGCACATCGGCTTTTCCGGCCAGCCGCAGGATCTCGCGGGCAAACTCCGCGCGGGAGCACGAGCCGTCGCACGAGGCGTGGAACAGGCCGTACTCGCGGCTGTGCATCAGGCAGTCGATAAAGCCTGCCAGTGCATCCGCCGAGGTCGGGGACGAGATCTCGTCCTCCGGCAGGTGAACAGTGCCCTCTTTTTCCGCGGTTTCGAGCACACGGTCAACAAAATCATACGAGCCTACGCCGTACAGCCACGACGAACGCACGATAACGTGCTTGTCGGTCAGCTCGCGCACCAGCTTTTCGCCGGCGTACTTGCTCTTGCCGTACATGGTGGTCGGCTGGGGATCGTCAAACTCGCAGTAGGCCTTGTTGCCGTCGCCGCCGAATACGTCGTCGGTCGAGATCTGGATGAATTTCGCATCGATGCGTCTTGCAGCGGTGGCAAGGTTGCGGGCGCCGATGGCGTTGATCTTGTAGGCCTCCTCGGGATTTTCCTCGCAGGCGCGCACATCGGTCAGACCGGCGCAGTTGATGATGACATCCGGATGGTTGATGTCGGCAAAGCGGCCGACAACGGATACATCCTCCACCGGAACGTCGCGGTCGCTCGTCACCAGCTTATAGGCTGTGTTGCCGCCGAAACGATGGCTGAGCGCCGAGCCTAATCGGCCGCTTGCTCCCGCGATCCATATGCGGGTTGTGATACTGTTCATATACACCTCTCCTTACAGGCTCGGCGCAGCGGCGCTGCTCCGGCGTGCTTTTCCGTTCTTCTAATAAGACAGTATAGCACAAATTCGTTAAAAAAACAACAAAGATTTCGGGATTTTGCATAATTATACCCGTGTTCTTGCAAATTGTGCGATATATGCAAAAACAGGATGCATTTTTATGCAGGTTTTCCATAGTATACCTTATTGCCGAAAATGTATGTCAAATCCGGTCAAACCGTGCCGGATGCGGTTGACGGAGCACGGGCGGAAATGCTATGATACAACTGTATGTGTATACAAAAAATCAGCGGGAACGGACGGGAGGCACGCATGAAAACAACGTGGAAACTTGCACTCGGCGCGGCAGTACTGGCCGTTCTGCTGGGCGGCTGCGCGCGGATGCAGGCCGAAAAGCCGGATGCGGCGGACGGCCCTGTCCTCACCATCGGCGTGGACGAGGAATATGAGCCGTATTCCTATCTGAACGATATGGGCGAGCTGGTCGGCGCGGACATCGCGCTGGCGCAGGAGGCGTGCCGCCGCATAGGCCGCACACCGGCGTATCAGTCCATCCAGTGGGATAAAAAGGACGAGTATCTCGCAGACGGCACGATCGACTGCGTGTGGAGCTGCTTCACCTATACCGGCCGCGAGGAACAGTATCTCTGGGCCGGGCCGTATCTGTACAGCCGCCAGATAGCGGTCGTGCGGGCAGGCAGTGAGGTGAAGGACCTTGCGGACCTTGCCGGAAAGCGCGTGGCGGTGATGAGCAGCACCAAGCCGGAGGAGCTCCTGCTGACAGCGGACGGCGTGACTGTGCCGCAGGCAGGCGAGGTGCTCAGCTACGGCACGCTCGATCTGGCATTCACCGCCATGCGGCGCGGCTATGTGGATGCCGCAGCCGGACACGAAACCGCGGTGCGCCCGCTCATCGGCACGATGGAAGCCGACTACCGCGTGCTGGAAACGCCGCTGATGGCTGTGCAGGTCGGCGTGGCGTTCCGGAAAGGCGGCGATGCGGCGCTGGCCGCGCAGCTGACCGATACGCTCGCCGAGATGGCGGCGGACGGCACGACGGCGGAGATCGTCGAGCAATACGGACTGGATGCGGCGAATGTCATCGGGAGGGAGAGCCGTGGCTGAAAAACGCAACAAGCGGAAGCGCTGCTGTGAGGGCATGATGTGGATACCGCTGGCGGCGGGCGCGCTCGCGCTGGTGCTGCTGTTTGCGGTCGTCACACAGCGCGACCTGTATAAAATGCACGCGGCGGCGGACGAAACCATCGGTTTTGTCCGCTCCTGCTGCGAAAAATACAACAATTACAGACTTGGCGTGCAGACTGCCGAGCTTCAGAGCGTGCTGGACAAAGTCCGGGCATTCAGCCAGTATCTGACGGCGCACGGCGCGACCGATACGGACACCATGCAGACCTATCTGCGGGAGCAGGAGCTCGACGGCGTGCTCGTGCTGGACAGCACGCTCATGCCGACGGTGAGCGCATCGCAGTCCGGTGCAAATGCTTACAGCGCGTGGCGCGATGTGCTCGAGGACGAAAATGTGAGCAGCATCCTGCACAATCCGAGCAAATCCTTTCTCCAGACCGAGGAGATAGACGGCACGGTGTACGATTACGCCGTTACCGCCCGTCCGAACGGCGCGGGACTGATCCTGTGTTACAGCCGTTCCAAGCTCGTGCATCCGGACGAGGCTGAGTTCTCGATGAACACGCTGCTCTCCGGCTATACGCTGCGGCTGGACGGCGTGGCCGTTGTCACGGATGGGGAAAACGTGCTCTGCTCGAATGAGCCCGCCATGCAGAACCGCCGGGTCGATGAGCTGCAGATCATGGCCGAGGGCGAAAACCTGCGGAGCGAGGACGGCATCACGACCATCCGCCATGCGGGCGAGAAATGGTACGGTTTTCAGAGCAAATACAAATCGTGGAACATCTATGTGTACTTTCCGATACACGGCATCTACGCCGGCCGCTCCACGGTGATGGCCTACGGCATCATCCTGTATGTGCTGTTCTGGCTGCTGTATCTCATGCTGCGCCACCGCACCATGCAGGATAATCTGCACTACATGGAGCGGCAGTACCAGCTGACAAACGCGATCGGCAGCGCCTATGCGGGCGGCGTCCACTTGCAGCTGGATACCGACACATGGGAGCCGATCAACCTGCCCGCACGGCTCGTGCCGCTGCTCCGCGAGGGCACACCGGCCACCACCATGCTGTATATGCTGATCGAGCGCCGCATTGCCGCACCGTACCGTGAGATCATGCACCAGTTTGCCGATCTGCGGACGATGGCCGACCGGCTGGACGGCAAGAACAGTCTGGGCTGCGATTACGAGAATGTGGACGGCGATTGGTACTATACGCTGCTCGTGCCGCAAAAGCGCGATGCGGCGGGTCGTGTCACCTCGGCGGCGCTGCTCATCCGCGATGTGACCGAGGAGAAAAAGCGCGAGCTGAACTATCAGGAGCAGCTTCGCCTCACCGCCGAGCAGGCCGAGCGGGCGAATATCGCCAAAACGGATTTCCTGCGCCGCATGAGCCACGACATCCGCACGCCCATCAACGGCATCCGCGGCATGGTGGAGATCGGCCGCCACTATGCGGGCGATGAGCAAAAGCAGGAGGAATGCCGCCAGAAGATCATGGATGCCTCGGGCTTTCTGCTCGATTTAGTCAACGATGTGCTGGATATGAACAAGCTGGAGTCCGGCGAGATCAAGCTGGACAGTCGGCCGTTCGATCTGCACGAAGTGCTGCACGAAACCTTCGAGCTGATGAACCAGCAGGCCCGCGAGGCGGGCGTTGTCTGCACATTCACGCCGCCGGCCATCACGCACAGCCGTTTGATCGGCAGTCCGCTGCATCTGCGGCAGATCTGGCAGAATGTGATGACGAATGCGGTCAAGTACAACAAACCGGGCGGAACGGTGCACGTTTCGTGCAAAGAAACCGACGTGAACGGCAATAAAGCCGTGTTCGTGTTCACCTGCGCGGACACCGGCATCGGCATGAGCGAGGAATTCCAGAAGCACATTTTCGAGCCGTTCGCGCAGGAAAACAGCGCCGCCCGCACGAATTACAAGGGCACGGGTCTGGGTATGTCCATCGTCAAGGAGCTGGTCGAGCACATGGGCGGCAGCATCACGTTTACGAGCAGGCAGGGCGTGGGCACAACGTTCGTGCTGACCGTGCCGATGGAGATCGATCCGAGCGCACCGGCGGCGGACACCGCGCCGCAGACGGCGGAAAATACGTCCATCAAGGGCGTGCGCGTGCTGGTGGCGGAGGACAATGCGCTCAATATGGAGATCACGCAGTTCCTGCTCGAGGACAACGGCGCAGCCGTCACCGGCGTGTGGAACGGTCAGGAGGCGGTCGAGGCGTTCGCGGCCTCTCAACCGGGGGATTTCGACATCATCCTGCTGGATGTGATGATGCCGGTGATGAACGGACTGGATGCGGCGCGGGCCATCCGTGCGCTCGAGCGTCCGGATGCAAAGACCATCCCCATGCTGGCCATGACGGCCAACGCCTTCGCGGACGATGTGGAGCGCAGTCTGGAGGCGGGCATCAACGAGCATCTGACCAAGCCGATAGAGTCGGATAAAGTTATCAAAACCATCGCAAAATATGTACATAAGCGGCGATAAGCCGGTAAGGAATATCAACCATCCCTCCGTGCGGATACCCGGAGGGATGGTTGATTTTATATGAAAATGAAAGGTTTATATTGTGAGAAACACCCAAAGCTATCGCGTTGACCGGCGGTGTGTTTGGTGATATAATTAACTGATATAACAATATAGATGGGGGGAACAGGAAATGAAACCCGTTCTGGAGGTTTGTGTCGATTCGGTCGATTCCGCGGTGAGCGCGGCACGAGGCGGCGCGATGCGGCTGGAGCTGTGCGCGAATCTGATGATCGGCGGCACCTCGCCGGATGAGGACCTGTTCCGTATGGTGCGGGAGCAGGTGTCCGTGCCGATTCGTGTGCTGCTGCGCCCGCGCGGCGGCGATTTTTTATATTCCGAAAACGAATTTGCGCTGCTCTGCCGTCAGGCGGAGCGGTTTGCCGCGCTCGGCGCGGACGGTATTGTCATCGGCGTGCTCACGCCCGCAGGCGAGCTGGATGAGGCGCGCATGGCGAAGCTCATCTCGCTGGCAGGCGGCTGCGGCATCACGCTGCACCGCGCGTTCGATGTCTGCCGCGACCCGTTCGCGGCGCTGGAAACCGCCGTGCGGCTGGGCGTGGATACCATCCTCACCTCGGGTCAGCAGGCGAGCTGCACCGAGGGTGCGCCGCTGCTGCGCGAGCTGGTCGAAAAAGCAGGGGAGCGCGTGCAGATTTTGGTCGGCGCGGGCGTAAATGCCGCCGCCATCCGCGATCTGCAGCCGAAAACCGGCGCAAATGCGTTCCATTTATCCGCGAAGCGTGTAGAAAACAGCAGAATGCAGTTCCGGCGCGAAAATGTGCCGATGGGCCTGCCCGGATTGAGCGAGTTCAGTCTGTGGCGGTGCGACGAACAGGCCGTCCGCGCGGCGAGAGCGGCGTTTGAGGCGTGCTGCGGGACGGATCAGGAGGCACGGCCGTGAAAATCGAAAAGGTACTTAACAATAATGTCGTTGTCGCGCTGGATGAGAACGGCGCCGAAACCGTGCTCATGGGCCGCGGACTGGGCTTCGGCCGCCGCGCGGGCGATGAAGCACCGCCGGACAAGATCGACAAGCGATTCACACTGCACTCGGACCAGCTTTCCGATCGGTTCCAGCAGCTCATCACGAGCATCCCGCTGCCGCATTTCCTGATGAGCGAACGCATCATCAACCACGCAAAGATCGCGCTCGGCAAGGAGCTGTCCGACAGCATTTACGTCACGCTGCCCGACCATATCTCGGCGGCCATCAACCGCTACAAGGAGGGCATCATGCTGCCCAATCCGCTGCTGTGGGACATCCGCCAGCTGTACGGCGACGAGTTCCGCGTGGGCCTCAAGGCGAACGAGATCGTCCGCGAGGAAACCGGCGTGGAGTTCACCGAGGACGAGGCGGCATTTATCGCGCTGCACTTCGTCAATGCCCAGCTCGGCGGCGAAATCCGCGATATTTACGACATGACTTACCTGCTGAAAGCGGTTTTCGGCATCGTTTACGATGAATACGGCTTCCGGCCGGACCATGAATCGCTGAATTACTATCGGTTTGTCACGCACCTGAAATTCTACGCGCGGCGCATCGTCAGCGGTGAAAAGTACGGGGACGAGGATGCCGATCTGCTCGAGGTCGTGCGGTTCAAGTACCCGCGTGCCTACGCCTGCGCGGACCGCATCCGCGCCTATGTGCAGACGGAAAAAGGGTTCCATTCCGGGCAGAATGAGCTGCTGTATCTCACCATCCATATCGCCCGGGTGATGGAGCACCCGGATGAGAATTGATTCTCACAGGGCAGTGCCAAACCGGCGGCGCTGCCCTGTTTTTGTGCAAAGTGTAGAAAAACAGGGCGAAAATTTGGCGGCTGATTCGACAAAATCTGCTTGTAATCGTGAGAAACTTTTGTTATACTGCAAGTAACAAGTAAACAGTGTCCGTTTGAAATGGATTGTTACCGCTTTGTGCGGGCAAAACCAAATTTCACGCAGGATTTGCTATCAAAGAGCAAGTTATATCTGTGTAGAAGTTTGGTTCTTTTTATTTTTCGTATGTTTTCGGATAAAATAGACATACTGAATCCAAAAAGGTTGTGAGCAAAATGTTTGGCAAACTGAAAAATCTGTTCGGCGGTGATACCGGTATCACTATCGCGGCGCCCGTTGCGGGCACGGTCGTGGCGCTCGAAAGTGTATCCGACCCGACGTTCGCGCAGGGCATCCTCGGGCCCGGCATCGCCATCGAGCCGAGCGAAGGCCGCATCACGGCTCCGGCGGACGGCTCGGTCGATGTGATGTTCGAAACCGGCCACGCCGTTTCCATGACGACGGCGGACGGCGCGGAGCTGCTCATCCATGTCGGCATCGACACGGTGCAGCTTGAGGGAAAGCACTACAAGGCGTGCTGCAAGGCAGGCCAGCAGGTCAAAAAAGGCGATGTCCTCATCGAGTTTGATCCGGCGGCTATCAAGGCGGAGGGCTATCAGATCGTAACGCCCATCCTCGTGTGCAACCCGGATGCGTTCACCGTAGAGCCCGCCGCGAGCGGCACGGTCGCCGCAGGCGATGCACTGCTGACACTGAAGAAAAAGTAACGGAAAGGAAGTATTCTCTATGAAAATCGTTGAATATACCATCAAGGATGCACTGGGCATCCACGCACGGCCGGCGGGCCTGCTGGTGAAAGAGGCCGGCAAATTCCAGTCCAAGATCATGATCGCCTCTCCGAAAAAGGAAGTCGATGCCAAGCGCATCATGGGCGTGATGGGTCTGGGCGTCAAGTGCGGCGATACCATCAAGCTCACCATCGAGGGCGCGGACGAGGACAGCGCCGCAGCCGCAATGCAGGCGTTCTTCGAGGGCAATCTGTAAGGATTTCATTTCGCCGGGTGTGAACGGCGATGAAATAGGGGGACGGAAACGGAGTTCGGCTCTCCGGTCCGTCAACACAATCGGCCGCCTCGGCGGCTCACAAAATAAGGAGGGGAAACTCTTATGATGAAAAAACTGCAAAAGCTGGGCAAGGCTTTGATGCTTCCGGTAGCTGCGCTGCCGATCTGTGGTATCCTGATGGGTCTTGGCTACGCGATCGCTCCGGGCGTTATGGGCGTGCCGGGTGCGGCAACGAGCGGTGCACTGTATAACATCGGCTTCCTGCTGGTAAAGGCAGGCGGCGCACTCATCGACAACATGGCATGGCTGTTTGTCATCGGTGTTGCGGTCGGTCTATCCGATGACCGCGAGGGTACCTCGGCGCTGGCCGGTCTGGTATCCTGGCTGATGATGACAAACCTGCTGAGCACCGGCGTTGTCACCACGCTGATGCCCGCAATCGCGGATGATCCGGTAAAAACGCTGGCATTCGACAAGATCCAGAACGTATTTATCGCCATCATCGCCGGTATCATCGGCGCAAGCTGCTATAACCGCTTCAAAAACGCGAAGCTCCCGGACTGGCTGGCATTCTTCAGCGGCAAGCGCTGCGTTGCCATCGTAACCGGTCTGGTTTCCATCGTGGTATCCGTTGTCCTGCTGTTCGTATGGCCGATCATCTTCAGCGCTCTGGTAGCTGTTGGCGAAGGCATCATCGGCATGGACGGCATCGGTGCCGGTATCTATGCATTCCTTAACCGTCTGCTCATCCCGACCGGTCTGCACCACGCGCTGAACAACGTATTCTGGTTCGATACCATCGGCCTTGGTGACCTGTCCCACTACTGGGCCGGCGACACCTCCGCAAACGTAAGCTGGAGCCTCGGTATGTATATGTCCGGCTTCTTCCCCTGCATGATGTTCGGTATTGCCGGTGCGGCTCTCGCGATGATCAAGGCGGCCAAGAACAAAAAGGCTGCCATCGGTCTGGTCCTGTCCGCTGCCATCTGTGCATTCATCTGCGGCGTTACCGAGCCGTTTGAGTTCGGCTTCATGTTCCTGTGCTTCCCGCTGTATGTTGTTTATGCTGCTCTGTACGGCATTTTCACCATCATCACCTACTATGTCGGCTTCCGTGCAGGCTTCTGCTTCTCCGCAGGCGCAACCGACCTCGTATTCTCGTCGTTCCTGCCCGCAGCCAACAACACCCTGATGATCATCCCGCTGGGTATCGCAGCATTCGTTGTATTCTATCTGGTATTCTACTTTGCGATCACCAAGTTCAACCTCAAGACTCCCGGCCGTGAGGACGAAGAGGCTGACTTCGCAGAGGTTGACAAGAATGCCAAGCTGGCCAATAACGACTTCACCGCTATTGCAGCGGCAGTTCTCGAGGGTCTGGGCGGCAAGGAGAACGTAGAATCTCTGGATAACTGCATCACCCGTCTGCGTCTGGAAGTCAAGGACGGCACGCTCGTCAACGAGAAGAAGATCAAGGCTGCAGGCGTGGCTGGCGTAATGCGTCCGTCGAAGACCGCAGTTCAGGTCATCATTGGCACCAAGGTCCAGTTCGTAGCCGACGAAATGGCAAAGATGCTGTAAATCAGACACAATCAAACCTATCTTGTTTGCATATCGCAAAATTGCGCTCCGCGCAATGGAAGGGGCGGGCTCAATGCCTGCCCTTTCTGTTTTCTCAGTAGGAAAGAGGTATTTTTATGAAAATCATTCGCGCAAAGGACTACAACGACATGAGCCGCAAGGCGGCCAACATCATTTCGGCGCAGGTCATCCTGAGGCCGGATTCCGTGCTCGGTCTGGCGACCGGCTCTTCGCCGATCGGCATTTACGAGCAGCTCATCAAATGGTATAATAAGGGTGATGTGGACTTCGGTGGCTGCACGACGTTCAATCTGGACGAGTACCGCGGCCTGACGCCGGATCACGACCAGAGCTACCACTATTTCATGCACAAGAACTTTTTCGATGCCGTGAACGTCCCGGCGGAGCGCATCAACCTGCCGGACGGCGCACAGCTCGATGCCGAGCGTGAGTGCAAACGCTACGATGCGGCCATCAAGGCGGCGGGCGGCATCGATCTGCAGCTGCTCGGCATGGGCCTGAACGGCCACATCGGCTTCAACGAGCCGGACGAGTATTTCTCCAAGGGTACGCACTGCGTAAATCTGACCGAATCCACCATCGAGGCAAACAAACGCTTTTTCGCCTCGGCAGATGATGTGCCGCGGCAGGCGTACACCATGGGCGTGCAGACTATCATGCTCGCACGGCGCATCGTGCTGGTGGTTTCGGGCGAAAACAAGGCGGAAACTGTCCGCGAAGCGTTCTTCGGACCGGTAACACCGCGCGTTCCGGCCTCCATCCTCCAGCTGCACACGGATGTTTCCATCGTGGCGGACGAGGCGGCGCTGTCCAAGTGCGGTGATCTGCTCTAAAAAGGAAGAGAAGTTATGGAATTTAGCAATTTGAAGGTATATCAGCCAGACGGAACGTTCAAGACCGGCGGACTTACCATCTCGGGCGACCGCATTTCCTCGGCAGAGCCGGGTGAGGATGCGGTGGACATGGGCGGCCTGTACGCCGTGCCCGGTCTGGTCGATCTGCACTTTCACGGCTGCATGGGCCATGATTTCTGCGACGGCACGCACGAGGCCATCTCCGCGCTGGCGAAATATCAGGCACAGATCGGCGTAGCCGCCATCTGTCCGGCTACCATGACCTATCCGGAGGAAAAGCTGACGCAGATCGCGGAGGCGGCGGCCTCGTATCACACGGAAAGCCGCGATGCCGCGCTGGTCGGCATCAATATGGAGGGCCCGTTCATCTCGGAGGCGAAAAAGGGCGCCCAGAACGGCGCGTATCTGCACGCACCGGATGCGGAAATGTTCCGCCGCGTGCAGGAGAAGTCGGGCGGGCTGTTCAAGCTGTGCGATCTCGCACCGGAGCTGCCCGGCTCGATGGAAACCATCGATGAGCTGGCAGGCGAGGTGCGTATCTCCATCGCGCACACCACGGCGGATTATGACACCGCCTGTGAGGCATTCCGGCACGGCGCACGGCAGGTAACGCACTTGTACAACGCGATGCCGCCGTTTTCGCACCGCGCACCGGGCGTGATCGGCGCGGCGTTCGACAATGACAACGTGGGCGTGGAGCTCATCGCGGATGGCGTTCATGTGCATCCGGCGGTCGTGCGGGCGACCTTCAAAATGTTCGAGAACCGGGTCATCCTGATCTCGGACAGCATGATGGCGACCGGTCTGGAGGACGGCGAGTATTCACTCGGCGGACAGGCCGTTACCGTGCGCGGCAACCTTGCCACCCTGCATGACGGCACCATTGCGGGCTCGGCCACCAACCTGATGGACTGCGTGCGCTCGGCGGTCAAGATGGGCATCCCGCTGGGACAGGCCATTCGGTCGGCTTCGACCAATCCGGCGCGCGCCATTGGCGTAGAGCACGATTACGGCTCGCTCGAGCCGGGCAAGCTGGCGAATGTTGTGCTGCTCGATGAAGAGCTGAATATCCACGCGATCTTGCTGCGCGGCAAGATGCTGGACTAAAGCCTTTCGAAAAAAGAAATGAAGATGCAGAAAACCGGCACCGGGAGGTGCCGGTTTTCGCCTGTAAGGAAAAGAAAACGGCACCTTTCGGTGCCGTTTCTGCGCTTACTTATAGAACTCGTTGATGTAGGCAGCAACGTCCTCGCGATTGCCGCGGAACGGGCCCGGCGTTTCCATCTTGAGGGAAACCAGCGCGGTCGCCCACAGGAGTGCTTCCTCGACGGAAGCGTGCTGGCGCTCGTTGATGTAGCCCGCGAAGGCGGTGTCGCCGCGGCCGGTGCGGCCGGACAGGTTGCGCGCCTTGATCGGGCAGGTGTAGATCTTCTCGCCGTCATAGACCAGCAGCTCGGTGTTGTGCGAGATCATAACCTCCTTCGCGCCCCACTCGTGCAGCATATGCGCGGCCTTGACGCGGTCATCCGTGCCGGTGAGGATCTCGGCCTCGGCGGCATCGGTCTTGAGGTAATCGATGATGGGGAGCAGCTCTTTTTTGTCCGCCCAGTCGTGGAATGCCATGGTCTTGTCCGGCTCAACGTGACGGAGCATACACTGCACATCAACGGCTACCTTGCCGTGCTTGGCTGCTTCGCGGAGCAGCTCGCCGTCGAAATCGCCGTAAACCAGACCTGCAAAGTGATACATTGCGGTGTCGATGTCGGCCAGCTCGTCAAAGCGGAACGGGTCGCACTTGCCGAGCGAGGTGCAGCTGCGCTTCTCCTTGTCGGCGGTGAAATACTGGTTGCGGATGGAGCAGGTATGCGCGGATGCGCCCCAGTAAACATCCGCCGCAATGTCGGAAAAACGCTCGTTCGGGTCGGCCTCGTCCTTGCTGGACTTGCAGAAGATAGCGGTCTTTGCGCCGCTGCCTGCCGCAGCAAAGCCGGAGGCTACGACGGCACCGCCGACCTCGCGGCGCTCGTTGCCGAGGTAGTCGATATTCTGGTCGAGCGACAGCGGGCCGACCACGAGTACGTCATATTTCTTTCCCATTTTTTTCTCCTCTCATTTGTCACAATGCAAGCAGATTTACGCAAACCTTTGCGTAAACGAGAATTGCAGAAAATACACGATTTCACAGCTTTTAGCATAGCACTTTATGTATAAAAAAGCAAGGGAACAGAAACGTTTTCGACATAAGGACCGAGAATTTAACGAAAATATTGTGCACATTTTACAGGGGTCTGCGAAAACGCCGCCTGCGGCCGCATCATTCGTTGATGTAGCGCAGACGGCGGAGAAATTCGGCGTTGTCGGTTTTTTCGCAGATGGCATCGATACCGGAGGATACGATCCACACCGCCATGCCGCGGCGGGCGCACATTACGAGCAGGTCGATGATCATTTTGTGGTGGGTGGATTCCTGTCCGGCAAACGGGAAAAAGCAGAGCAGCAGGCGCGGATTGAGCAGATACCACCGGTAATACGAAAACCGCAGCCGGTCGGGCAGCGACCATTCGCTGAGCGGGCGCAGCAGCATTTCGCGGGGAAACCAGCGCGAGGCCTCCTCCAGAATGCTGGCGACCAGCTTTTTGCGGATGATGCGCTTGCCGGCCTTGGGTATCAGGCAGGTGCACAGGTTGTCCAGCGCGGTCAGATTGTCGAACAGCACGCCGCCCGGGCGGTCGGGCCGCTCGATCTGGATGCCGATGTCGGTGCCGATGACACGGCCGAGCTCGCTGTGGGCGTATAAATTGCCGTTCAGGCGGAAGCTGCCGCTCGTCCAGCCCTGTTCACCGAGAAAGCAGTCGTACAGGCGGCGGCCGGTGTTGTAGTTCTCGTCACGCAGAAAGGCGATCTCGCCGCGGCGGACCTCGAACGTCAGCGGCGGCAGAGAGGGGAACGACAGCTCGAACACGGACAAAACCGGCTTGCCGTCCGCCGGTGCGGTGCGCTCGATGCGCGGCGCGGCGCTGCTGCGCTCCCAGCCGAGCAGCTCGAACAGGCGCGGGCCGTATTCCTCGGGGTACAGCCGGAAGAACGTGCGGCGCTCCTTGACCACATCAATGCGGCTGGCGTAGCGGAACATGAACGCCTCGTCCATGTCGAACAGGAACACCGCCATGCCGTGCCCGAGCAAAAGCTGTACGCAGTCCATCAGCCGGTGCAGATCCTGATGGCGCAGGGTTTCGGTCAGGCGGTCGAGCGCCAGCAGCTCACAGCCGGAGAACCACGCGCGGAACACGGACAGCCGGTAGTAATCCAGCATGGAAAGGTCGGCCAGCCGGGTGTCCCACGGACGGTCGAGGCCCATCTGCCGCAGCATTGCAGTCACGGCCAGCGAGGTGAGCCGTTCGGCGTTGCGGAGCTGCTGCCGGTACGAAACGGAGGGCCCGAGCGCGAGCACAAAGTCGCGCATGGTGAGCTCACGCCCAGCAAAGCGGGATTTGTCCACTACGAGGGTGTTCTGGTGTATCCAGTGCTCGAGCGCGGTCGCGCCGGTGCGCTGTCCGCAGCAGAACGCCCGTCCGCCGGTGAGAACAGCGTGGTTTTTGAAAATATCGAGGTAGGCCGTGCCCGAGGTCAGGTGTTCGTCCGCGAATACGCCGATGCACTCACCGCGGGCGATGGAAACATCGAACCGATACTCGCCGCTGCTGCTGCGGAACCGCCCGTGCTCGATACGAATAAGCTCCTCTTTCATGTCAGTCCTCCTGAAGCAGCAGGGGCAGGGTGACACAGCACTCGGTGCCGATGCCCTTTGCGCTGAAGATACGCAGGCCGTAGTCCTCGCCGAACATCAGCCGGATGCGGCTGTTGACGTTTCGCAGCGCGATGCCGCCGCGCTTGCTCTGGGCGGTGTCCGTGCTGCCGTGCGCGAACTCCTCGTTGAGCTGCGCGACCTGTTCCTCTGAAATACCGATGCCGTCGTCCCGCACGCGCAGGAACAGCGTGTGCGCGCTGTTCTCGATGGCGATATGCACGGTGCCGTGCTCGACCTTGCCCTCAAGGCCGTGGACAACGGCATTCTCCACGAGCGGCTGGAGGATGAGCTTGGGCATCCGCGCCTCGAGCAGCTCCTCGTTCTCCATTTCAAGCTCCAGCTCGAGCTTGTCGCCGAAACGACATCGCTGGATGGTGAAATAGTTCTCGGTATTGTCTAATTCGTCGGAAAATGTGACATATTCCTGCACATTCGAGATGGTATAGCGGAAAAACGTCGCCAGCGCCTCGGTGGTTTCCGCGATGTCCTCGCAGTCGGCCAGCAGTGCATCCGAGCGGATGGCCTCGAGCGCGTTGTACAGAAAATGCGGGTTGATCTGGTTTTGCAGCGCCAGATATTCGGCCTGCTTCTGCCGCAGGCGGGTGATCTCCTCACCGTGCAGGCGGTCCTCGATCTCTCCGAAGAACGCGAAAACATCGCGGCAGCGGCTCCAGTCCTCACCGAGCACGGCATCCACATCACCGTCCCGCCGATAGCGGCGGAGTGCCCGGCGCAGCTTCCATTGTGTTTTCAGCCACATTGCGCGTCACCTACCTGTACAGCTTCTTGTAGTCCGAGGGACTGATGCCGGTCGTCTTTTTGAACAGGCGGGAGAAGTATTTCAGGTCACGGTAGCCGACCTGCTCGGCTACATCCTGCACGGAAACCTCCTCGCCGCACAGCAGCTCCTTGGCCTTGTTCATGCGAAGCTCGGTCA
The DNA here is from genome assembly GCA_934504345.1 of uncultured Agathobaculum sp. Taxonomy (GTDB): domain Bacteria; phylum Bacillota; class Clostridia; order Oscillospirales; family Butyricicoccaceae; genus Agathobaculum. Next base: position 17,603 of record CAKSVR010000010.1, read on the forward strand.
GATAATCCATGAAATTCTGGCCGGTTTCCTTTTTGAACATGGCGGAGAAGTAGGTGGCGTTGAAGCCGACCGCGCTGCTCACATCCTCCAGCCGGAGGGCCTCCTGATAGTGCTGCTGGATGAACCGCTTGGCATCCGTGATGGGTCGTGCCTCCCGCTGAGAGCGTTCGCGGCGCAGCCGGTCGAGCTCGCCGCTGACATCATCGCGCAGCAGCCGGAACAGCTCCTGTGCATCCGTGGCCTGCCAGAGCGCATCCTCCATGCGCTGAAAGAAGCGGTCGTCGGCCTCGCCGCCCTGCTGGATGCCGTAGCGCACGGCGGTCAGAACCTGCAAAAACCAGTCCTCGAGCAGTCGTCCGCAGAGAGGCCGGGCCGCCATCACCGCGCCGTAGCTGCCTTCGAGCTCAGCGAGATACTGTTCGCCGTTCAGGTATTCGGCGGCCTCCTGAAAACGGCGCTTGCAGCTGCTGTCGAGCGTAAAATGCTGCGAAAGATCGGGCGTGTCGATCTCGGCATCGCGCACCGCGAGCGGGCGGCACAGCCGGTCGGCGCACAGCCAGAGCGCCTCACGCATGGAGGCGGTCAGACCGTCCGCGGCGGACTTTCGGCTGCCGAAGCAGATGGTGGCGCGGATGCCCCAGAAAAGATCGCGCTGTTTTTCGATCTCCTTGCGGATCTTGGTAAAGCACCGCTTGACCTCGACCGGCTGATAGGCGAGCATATACACCGCAATGGCAATGCCCTCGCGGCGGGCGGCCGCCGCAAAGCCGCAGCCGAGCTGTCCGAGCTCCTGCCGGACGATCTCGAGCGCGTGCTTCATCATGGCGCGGTATCCGTCCTGATTTTCCGCCGCCGAGGGAATATCCGGCTTGACGACGGCTGCAAAGTAGCTGCCGCCGGGCTCCATGCCGCTCTCGAGGCCGAACAGGCGCACGGCGCTCGAGGTCGGCACGCCGCCGCGCACCTCGAGCATCAGCGTGTCGATGATGCGCTCCTGCTCGCGCTCCACGCTCTTTTTCAGGCGGTATTCGATGGCAGCCTCCTCGCCCATCTTGTCCTTTACGCCGATGAGCAGATCGACCATCTCCTCCTGCTTGAGCGGCTTGAGCAGATAGCCCTCTACGCCGTATTTGAGCGCATTCTGCGCGTATTCGAACTGGCGGTAGCCGCTGACGATGATAAAATGCAGTCCGGGCTGTATCTGCTTGGCCTGCCGGATGAGATCGATGCCGTCGCAGCCGGGCATACGGATGTCCGTCACCAGCAGGTGCGGCGTTTTCTCGCGCACGAGATCGAGCGCGGTCATACCGTCGTTCGCCGTGCCGACGATCTCAAAGCCGAGGCCCTCCCAGTCGATCAGCTTTTGCATCAGCAGCAGGACTTTCTTTTCGTCATCGGCCAGTACGACCTTTAACATACAGTAATCTCCTTTGGAGGTAAATTTTTCGTATCGATAAGAAAAAGGGAAAACGTAACCGCTTTCCCTTTTATCCTATTCATAGTAACACTGTTTGCAAGGATTTGCAAAGTGTTTCCGAGCGATTACTCGTAGTCGCCTACGTTGCTGGAGTCGATCCAGGTGTTGTCGGTTACGATCTCGGTGGTGTCGAGGGTTTCACCCTTGAGCAGCTTAACAGCAGCCTCGATGCCGTTTGCAGCCATAGCGCCGCCGTTCTGGGAAACGGTACCGGTGATGCGGCCGTCCTGAATAGCCTCGAAGCCGTCCGGCGTGCCGTCAACGCCTGCGATAACGATGCCGGAGTTAGCGCCTGCTGCGTTGCCAGCGCCTACTGCCATGCCGTCGTTCTCACAAACGATAGCGTCCAGATCATATGCGGACAGCCAGCTCTCAACGGTGGACTGAGCGCTTGCGGTATCCCACTGGCAGTCAGCCGGTGCAACGACCTGCTTGATCTCGGGATAGTTCTTCAGAATGTTCTCATAGCCTTCCATGCGCTGCAGACCGCCTGCATCGCCGGACGGGCCGGTCAGGATAGCGATGTTGCCCTTGCCGTTGAGGAGCTTTGCAACCTGCTCCATCTCGGTTTCGCCGGCCTTTACGTTGTTGCCGTAGGAAACAGCGGAGATACCGTTGTTCTGCCAGTCGGTGCAGGCAGAGATGATGTTGATCATAACAACGCCGGCATCAGATGCGGACTTTGCAGCATCAGCGAGGCCGTCCGGATCAACAGGCTCGAACAGGATGGCATCATAGCCCTCGGATACGCACTGCTCGATCTGGCTGATCTGGGTAGCAGCGTCCTGATCAGCGCTCAGGATGGTCAGGTCAACGCCCAGCTCGTCAGCCTTGGCCTCAGCAGCCTCGGATACGGCGATCTGGAATGCGTTGGTCTGGTGCTGCTGGATGAGAGCGATCTTGTAGGAATCGCCGGAATCGGAAGCACTGCTGTCAGAGCCGGTGGAAGCATCCGAACCGGTGGATGCGGAGTTGCCGCAGCCGGTAGCCAGACCAAGGGTCATAGCGCCGGTGAGCAGCATAGCGAGAAATCTCTTCTTGTTCATTTTCTTTTTTCCTCCTCAGAGAAGTTGTGAATATGATGAAGAGGAGAGGGGAGCGCGGAGCGCTCCCGCTGCCTCTTTATCAGCAGGATAAGTGGTGAAACGGGTCAGTTCTTCTTGGTCTTGCCCTTTACGTCGATGAGAACGGCAACGACGATGATAACGCCCTTGACGATCTTCTGCCAGTGGGACGATACGCCCATGATGTCCAGACCGTTTGCGATAACGGTGATGAGCAGACAGCCGATGACAACACCCCACGGCTTGCCTACGCCGCCGGTCATGGATACGCCGCCGACAACGCACGCCGTGATGGCATCCATCTCGTAGCTCTCAGCCGCAGTCGGCTGGCCGATGGTAACGCGGGAGGTCATCAGGAAGCCGCACAGACCAGCCAGCAGGCCGGCAATGGCGAACGTGGAGATGCGGATGGCAGTGGTGTTGATGCCGGAAACGCGGGCTGCCTGAAGGTTGCCGCCGCAGGCGTAAACACGCCGTCCGTAAACCGTTTTGGACAAAACGAATGCACAGATGATGATAACGATTACAAGAAAGATGGACAGCATCGGGATGCCTGCGATAGAGGAGGCAGCGACCGCCTTGTATTCCTTGCTGATGCCGGTGATCGGCTTGCCTTTCGAGGTCAGCAGCGCCAGACCGCGCACAGCCGTCATCGAGCCGAGCGTCATGATGAACGGCGGCAGGTCGCCGATGGCAACGCCGATACCGTTTACCATGCCGACAGCCAGACCGGCCAGCATCGCAACAACGAGCGGCACGATCAGCGGCAGGTCGCCCTTGCCGAGCAGCGCGGCCAGAATGCCGGTGAATGCAACGGTGGAGCCGACCGACATATCAAAGCCGCCTGCGATGATGACGAACATCATGCCGAACGCCAGAATGCCGTTGATGGAAGCCTGCTTGAGGATGTTCACGAGGTTGGTCGGTGCGATGAAGCTGGGCTTCAGGCAGGTAAGCGCAACGACCAGTGCAATGAAGATCAGGAAAATGAAGTATTCGCTGATCAATCCCTTGATATTTTTCTGTTTCATTTCTCTTTTCTCCTTATACTTCGATCGCGGAGGCCAGTGTCATGATGCGTTCCTGCGAGAACTCACTGCGCTGTACCTCACCGGAGAGATTGCCCTCGCACATTACCATGATGCGGTCGCAGACACCCATCAGCTCGGGGATCTCGGACGAGATCATGATAACGGCCTTGCCCTGCTGCACCAGCTTGCCGAGCAGCAGGTAAATATCGCGCTTGGCGCCGACGTCGATGCCGCGGGTCGGCTCATCGAGGATGATGACGTCCGGGTCGTTCAGCAGCCACTTGGCGATAACGATCTTCTGCTGGTTGCCGCCGGACAGATTGCCCGCGATCTGGTCGCCGGAAGGAGTTTTGATGTTCAGCTTTTTGATGTACTCCATGGAAGCGGCGCGTGCCTTGCCCTTGTTGTAAAGGCCGTGGCTGAGCAGCTTTTTGATGGCTACCATGGCGATATTGTCGTTTACCGAGCCGCTGAGGTTCAGACCGGTGACTTTTCGGTCCTCGGTGATGAGGGCCACGCCCTCCTTGATGATGTCCTTCGGAGAATGGACCTTGACCTGCTTGCCCTTGACGAAGATCTCGCCGGAGGCCAGCTCGTGCATACCGAAGATGCCCTCGACCAGCTCGCTGCGGCCCGCGCCTACCAGACCGCCGATGCCGAGGATCTCGCCGCGGCGGACGGAAAGGCTGACGCCCTTTACCTTGTTGTCCGCGCGGACGATGTTCTTTGCCTCAAAAACGACATCGCCGATTTCGGCCTCCAGCTTGGGGAATACATCGGTGATCTCACGGCCGACCATCATTTTGATGAGCTGGGCCTCGTCGAGGTCCTTGGTGTCGCCCGAACCGATGTACTGGCCGTCGCGGTAAACGCTGACACGGTCGCAGATGGAGAAGATCTCGTCCATACGGTGCGAAATATAGATAATGGCAACGCCCTTTGCGGTCAGGCTGCGGATGTGCTCGAACAGCAGCTCGACCTCGCGGTCGGTGATGGCGGCTGTCGGCTCGTCCATGACGATGACCTTAGCGTTGATGGAGATCGCCTTGATGATCTCGATCAGCTGGCACTGGGCAACGGTCAGGTTACGCAGCTTTTCTTTCGGAGAAACGTGCAGGCCGCATTCCTTGATGAGCTTTTCGGCCTCTGCGATCTCGGCCTTTGCATCGACCAGACCGTTTTTGCGGATCTCACGGCCGACGAAGATGTTTTCATACACGGACATATCCAGAATCGGATTGAGCTCCTGATGGATCATCGCAACACCGTGATCCATGGCCTCTTTCGGGTTGTTCACATGGTACGGCTCACCGTTGAAGATGATCTCACCACCGGGATCCTTGGTGTAAATACCCATCAGGATCTTCATCAGGGTGGATTTGCCGGCACCGTTCTCGCCCATCAGGGCGTGTACCTCGCCGGGCTTTACCTGAAGCTGCACATGATCGAGCGCCTTTACGCCGGGGAAAGTCTTGCTGATCTCTTTCATTTCCAGTACATACTCCATGCTGTTCTTCCCTCCTCATGTGTCATTTCTTTGTGATTATCTTATCAAAGTTCGGTCGGATGGGGAACGCAATATTTTTGTATCAGGGGGGAGAATTTTTAGAAATTTTACAAATACGGCATAACGCTCAAAGATTGGGACGGGAAATTGTGCAGTATACACATAACGTTTGCGTGCAATCCCAAAACTGCGTGCAGAAGCTATTTCGCAGCAGCGGCTTTCCCGGTGCACGCGAGTGCGCGTGAGCGTTCTCGCCCTGTCCGGGCGGCAGTCCATTTTCCTGTACCCTTTTCATGGTGCAGACGAGTCGCGTTAGCGATACGCCGTTTCCGGGCTGGGATTTCGCCGCCTGCGGGCGGCGGGAACGGGTGCGCCGCCCCGGCGCTGGGGCAAAAAGGGAGGGACACCTACGGTTTCCCTCCCTCTTTGAACTCCTACCTTTCCCTCAGCAGCCTCGCGAACGAGCCTTACGGCTCTACTTCATAGGTAACTCGCATAAAGGAACGGGTATCGGCTGACGTTTTCCACGTTGTCGCGGCGTTATCGCGGCAGATTGCACGGGTTTTGCGTAAATACTGTTGCAGACCGTTAACGGCTTGAGCGTAGCTGTGAAAGGAATGGTCGGCGTTAAGCCGAGCCTACGAGCTGGTAACGGTACTGCCGTTCCTTTTTTCGGTCCCGAGCACAAATAGGAACGGCAAAGCCGTTCCGTGCGCCGAGGTATCCCCAAAAAGGGCGGAAGATGGAGTCCCAAGAGGATAGAAACCACCGTAGGGGGTGTCTATCCTTTTGGAAACCGTTCCCGCCGCTCGCAAGCGGCGAAATCCCAGCCCGGAAACGGCGTATTGCTTCGCAACTCGTGTGCACCAGTAAAAGGGTGCCGAGAAATGGACTGCCGCCCGGACAGGGCGAGTGCGCTCACGCGCCTCGTGTGCACCGGATAAAAGGTGCAGGGAAATAGGCTGCTGTCTGCAAACGGGCAGAAAAAAAGCGAGGTTACTTCCTCGCTTTTTTCTTCTTTTGTACGCTGTATCCGAACTTTCCGAGCTTTTCACCGAGCGAAAAGTATTCCCCATGGGAATACATCACCAGACCGGCATCGTTGATGTGCAGACGGTCGCTCTCGTCCAGATAAGCGTCGTCCACCGTCACGCCGAGCACCTCGGCGAGGAACATCGTGTGGCTGCCGAGCGGGCGGCTCTCCACCACGCGGCAGGCGATGTTCACCGGGCTCTCCGCGATGGCGGGCGCATGAACGTGCTCGACCGGCATGGGTGTCAGACCGGTTTTTGCGAATTTATCCACATCGCGGCCGCTGACAACGCCGCAGTAGTCGCACGCCTTGACCAGCTCAGCGGTGGTGAGGTTGATGACGAATTCGCCCGTTTCCTCGATGATATGGTACGAGTGGCGCGACGGGCGCACCGAAATGGACACCATCGGCGGGTTGGTGCACACCGTGCCCGCCCACGCTACGGTGATGATATTGGGCCGGTTTTCCCGGTCGGCCATGCTCACCATCACCGCCGGAACGGGATTGAGCATATTGCCGGCTTTCCAGCTCTGTTTACCCATGGCTGTTTACTCCTTTTATACAGTTGGCGTGCGGGAGGGCACGCGATTATTTTCTCCTGCCGCGCAGAGGCGGAAATCCGACCGAAAACACGGCGTTTTTGTGGGAATACCGGAGAATATCCGGCAAAAACTTTGCCCGCGATTGACATTGTGCGGCAGATTTAGTACAATATAATCGACAATAGGCAAAAAACGGCATGATCTGTATCTGATACCGGCTTACGAGATCGGCGCAAGCGGCTGCACAAGGCACCGCAGACGGGCCGGCGAGTGAGGATACCGGCGATAGAACGCGCTGATCAGGCGCTCGGACACCATGCGGCTGTTATCGTAATTGGCGTGCGGCAGCAGGATGATGAACTGCGATACACTGCACTGCGAAACCACATCGCCCTTGCGGAGCCCGGCGGGCAGCAGATGCCGCAGATTTTCCATCGCGGGTGTCAGGCTGCGGCGTGAGAGCGGTGTGCCGTCCTTCGCGGTGACGGACAGCAGGCAGATATGCGCGGCGTGTCCGGTGCGGCTGATGGAACGCGCCTCCGAGCGGTACAGCACGCGGAAGAAATCGTAGTCGCACAGCATCGCGCCGCCAACGTGCTCCTCGTGCAGCTGGGAGAGCAGCTCGTCCATCGTCAGCGCGTGGTTGTTGACCGTGCGCGTGGCCTGATGGTACAGCCCGCGCAGCGGCTCGGACGGCAGCCTGCCGAAATGGGAGAGATACAGCTCCCGCATATCCTCGTAAACGGTGACAACGCTTTTATGGTCGCCCAGCGCGAGCAGCCCGCGCATCAGATGCTCGTACAGGCTTTCGCGGTACGGCTCGATGCACAGCGCCTCGCGGCACAGCGCGATGCACTCCTCGGTGCGGCCCTGCTTTTCCAGCGCCTCCGCAACGGCCTCCGCGGCTTCAAGATACAGCGCGTGGTAGTGCTCCGCGAGCGGAACGAGCCAGTCCTCGCCGGACAGCTTGTTCAGCAGATCGCCCTGATACAGCGCGATGGCCTGCTGATAAACGTCCAGCCGGTGGGCTTCATCCGAAGCCGCCGCGCCGGATTGGCACAGCGCCTCGAATGTATCGGCATCCACGGTCAGCGGAATGTCGTTGTTCCAGAAGTAGCAGCCCGCCTTGCGGCAGATGAGCGTGCGGCCCAGACCGTCCTGCAATTTATCCAGCGCCGCACGGATGCGGTGGAAGATCGATTTGAGCGCATTGGCCGGATCCGTACTGCCGACACCGTCGCTCCAGTACAGCCCGATCAGCTCCTCCTGCGGGAATGCGCGCTGACGGTGGCACAGCATATATGCCAGCAGCGACCATACGCGGCGCGAACGGTCGTCATTGTCCGAGATCACGCGGTCGCCGCAGCGGATGGAGAACGTGCCCAGCGTATGTATGTATAAAGTAAGATCATTCATCATATATCCCTGCTTTCGATAGCAACGATTCGCGTTTCCGCGCGCTCAATCACTAAAATAGTAACACAGAATCCGTATAAATGCAAATAAAGTAAAGGTATATACTTGGTAAAAAAGAGAAGAGGAGAACGATCGCTTTGACAAGATTATGGAATCGCACCGTTGCACTCGGTGCGGCGGCAGCTATGCTGCTCAGCGGCTGCGGCGCATCGACCGGCGCACAGAGCGCAGTAAACGACACCTCCGCCGCACAGGTGGTCTCGGCGGATGACACCGACCTCGTCGAGATCATGGAGCTGACTGAGGAGGAGATCCCGCTGGCGGACGCACCCAAGTCCTCCATGCTGCTGCCGCAGGCCTCGGGCACCAAAGTGCAGAGCAATGCCAAGGCGGCCATCGACTATTCCAACACCGCGGACGGCTATGTGATGGTGAAGTACACGGTCTCCACCTCGCAGAAGCTGAAAGTCATCGTAAAGGGCCCAAAGACCACCTATACCTATAACCTCGCGGCTGACAAGGCGTGGGACACCTATCCGTTGAGCGACGGCAGCGGCGCGTATACCATCGGTGTTTACGAGAATGTTTCCGGCACCAAGTATGCGGGCGTGCTCTCACAGAGCATCTCCGTCACCCTGAAGGACGAGTTTGCACCGTTCGTCCGCCCGAACCAGTATGTTGATTACGAAAACGCGCCCAAGACGGTCGCAAAGGCCGCCGAGCTCGTCAGCGGCAAGAGCAAGGAGCTGGACAAGGTACAGGCAGTTTACGACTTCGTTGTCAAGAACATCAAGTACGACAAGCAGCTCGCGGCCACCGTTAAGAGCGGTTATCTGCCGGTTCTGGACACCGTTCTGGAGAAAAAGACCGGTATCTGCTTCGATTACGCGGCGCTGATGGCGGGTATGCTCCGCAGTCAGGGCATCCCGTGCAAGCTGGTCGTTGGCTATGCAGGCCAGACCTATCACGCATGGATCAGCGTTTACACCGAGGAAAACGGCTGGGTCGAGGGCGTTGTCTACTTTGACGGCACCAGCTGGCAGCGCATGGACCCGACGTTCGCCTCTACCGGCAACCAGAGCAGCACCGTGATGCAGTACATCGGTGACGGCAGGAATTACACGGTAAAATATCTGTATTAAGCAGGGAAATTGTCCGGTAATTGCAATTTGCGTGCGAATGCCTCTTGCTGAACCGTGTTCCTGTGTCTTATAATAGAACCATCCGGAAAGAAATGAGTTTGCATGATCCGTGCAGACTCATTTTTTTCCATGCGAAGGAGATCCCCCATGAAAGAACAACAAAAGCAGGAGAGCTATGCGGATATTGCGGCTCTCAGCCGGGAGCTGGCGCTGCTGCTGCACGCCGGAGCAGGCGTGGCGGACGGGCTGGCGCTTCTGACCGAGGAGGAGCCGCGAGAGCGCCGCAAGGCCATGCTGCACGCTCTCGCTGAGGCGATGGACGACGGTGCGCCGCTCTCTAAGGCGCTGACAGACACCGGCCGCTATCCGGCTTATGTTACCGGCCTGATCGCGATGGGCGAGCAGACCGGCAAGCTCGAGGATGCACTGAATGCGCTCGCGGCCTACTACGAGCGCCGTCAGCGCACGGAAAACCGCGTGCGCCGCGCACTGACGTATCCGTCCGTGCTGCTCGTGCTCATGCTCGTTATCATTGTCGTGCTGCTGGCAAAGGTCTTGCCGGTGTTCGATCAGGTATACGCCTCGCTCGGCGGCAGCCTGACCGGCCTCGGCGGTGCACTGCTCGGCGCGGGCCGCGCGCTCGATGCCGCAATGCCGGTGCTGTGCGTGCTGCTCGGCAGCATTATCGTGTTTGCGGCGGCGTTCTTCCGGCTTGACGGGTTCCGAAACCGTCTGCTCACCGCATGGCGCAAAAGCCACGGCGACAAGGGCGTATCACGCAGGATGAACGATGCCCGGTTCGCACAGGCGCTGGCGATGGGCCTGCAAAGCGGCCTGCCGCTCGAGGATGCGCTCGAGCTGGTCGCTGCGCTGACCGATGTGCCCGCCGCCGCGGCGCGGTGTACAGCCTGCCGCGAAAAGCTCGAGCAGGGCGAGGCGCTCACAAAGGCGCTGCATGACACCGGCGTACTGCCGGCCTCGGCGTGCCGTCTGCTGGCGCTGGGCGCGCGGAGCGGCACCGAGGACACCGTGATGGCGGACATCGCGGAGCGGCTTTCGCGCGATGCGGACGAGGCGCTCGACCGCAGAATGGCCCGCATCGAGCCCACGCTCGTGCTGCTGACCTCGCTTCTGGTGGGTGTCATCCTGCTGAGCGTGATGCTGCCGCTGACACACATCATGTCGGCCATCGGGTGAAGAAAATGAAAGCGATCTGCAAAAATATCGCCGCCGGACTGCTCCTCGCGGCAGTGCTGGCGTGGTTTTTGTCCGCGCTGGCGAATGTGAGCGACAGCGAGAGCGCGGAGAGCCGTCAGCAGCTCGAAAGCGCGATACGGCGGGCGGCGGTGGCGTGCTACGCGGCGGAGGGTGTCTATCCGCCCACTTTGGACTATTTGGAACAGCATTACGGCATTCAGGTGGACGAAACGCGGTATATGGTGTCATATGACATTTTTGCCTCCAATCTGATGCCGGAGATTACGGTTTTGGACTTGAAAGCATGAAAGAACAGACAACGGAGCGCATCAGCGGCCTGCTGGTGCTGGTTTTGCTCGGTGTATTCGCGGTGTGCATCCTCATCGTGCTGCTGACCGGTGCGAAGAGCTACGCGCGGCTGGCCGAGCGGGACAGCACCGCGTTCGACCGGCGCACGGCGGCGCAGTATCTCGCGACGAAGATACGGCAGTCGGACAGCGAAAACGCGGTGTATATCGGGGATTTTGATGCGGATTCCGTACAGATCGAGGGCGATACGCTCATTTTGCGGGAAGAAGCCGGTGAAAATGTGTACCTGACCCGCATTTACTGCGCGGACGGCTCTCTGCGGGAGCTGTTCGGCACGGCGGACGGCGGGATGCAGCCCGAGGACGGCGAGATCATCCTTGCGGCGGAAAGTGTGCATTTTACACAGAATGGCCGCAGAATCACCGCCGACATCACGAATGCGGACGGCGAAACGACCTCGCTGGTGCTCACCCTCCGCAGCGGAGAGGAGGCGGCGGCATGAGGAGCAGGGCGCCTGTGGCTCTGATGGAGCAGGCCGTGATGGTGCTGGTGTTCGCGCTGGCGGCGGCGCTGTGCGTGCAGGCATTTGCCCTTTCGGGTACGATGTCGCGCAAAAACGAGGTCCTCGACCGGGCACTCCGGCAGGCGCAGAACGTCGTGGAAACGCTGAAGAGCACACACGGCGATTATCAGTCCGCCGCAGATGCGCTCGGCGGCGACTGGAACGGCGAAGCATGGACTCTGCCGCTGGATGCGGATTTTGCACCGACGGAGCGCGGAAACGCCGCCTATCTCGTAAAAACCACACCGAAACCCACAGAAAACACGCTGCTCGGCACGGCGGATGTGATCGTCTGCACCGCAGACGGCGAAACGCTGGCCGAGCTTCCGGCGGCATGGCAGACGGAGGGCTGACCGATGAAACGATATACCGAACAGCAGGAGAGCGCGCCCGTCATCGGCGGCAGCTCACTGCTGGTGATATTCGCGGTGCTGTGCCTGACCGTGTTTGCGCTGCTCGGACTGTCCACTGCACAGGCGGGACAGCGGCTGAGCGAAGCCTCGGCGGCTGTCACGGCCGGATACTATAACGCCGATGCACAGGCGGAGGCCATCCTCGCGCAGCTGCGGTGCGGCGAGATGCCCGAAGCGGTAACGGCACAGGGCGGAAACCGGTACGCCTACGCCTGTCCCATCTCGGACACGCAGGAATTGCAGGTCGAGGTGCAGGTTTCGGGCAAAACCTATCATATTCTGCGCTGGCAGACGGTTTCCACGGCGGACTGGGAGGCCGGGAACGAAATGACCGTCTGGGACGGCGAAACAGCAGGGGAGTGAAAGCCATGGCTGAGTTAATGGAATATCTGGAGCGGGCCGTGGCCGATAAGGCTTCCGACCTGTTCATCGTGGCCGGCAGCGCGGTGAGCGAAAAGGCGGAGGGCGATATTCGGCCCATCAGTGAGGGCAAGATGCTCCCGCCGGACACCGAACAGCTGATCTGCGCGATCTATGCGCTGGCCGAGCGTTCGATGGAGCACTACCGCGCCACCGGCGACGACGATTTCTCGTTCGCGGTGCGCGGACTGGCGCGTTTCCGCGTCAATGCGTACCGTCAGCGCGGCTCGATGGCGGCCGTGGTGCGCGTGGTGGCGTTCGAGATACCCGACTGGCGGGCGCTCGGTATGCCCGAGGCGGTGATGGATGCTGCCGGCCTCAGTCATGGCATGGTGCTCGTCACGGGCACGGCGGGCAGCGGCAAATCGACCACGCTCGCGTGCATCATCGACCGCATCAACCGCACCCGCAAGGCACATATCATTACGCTGGAGGACCCCATCGAGTTCCTGCACTGCGACCGGATGAGCATCGTCAGCCAGCGCGAGATCGCCATTGATACGGCGGATTATCTGTCCGCGCTGCGGGCGTGTCTGCGGCAGGCGCCGGATGTCATCCTGCTGGGTGAGATGCGCGACTACGAAACCATCCGCACGGCGATGACGGCGGCGGAAACCGGCCATCTGCTGTTCGCCAGCCTGCATACGCGCGGCGCGGCGGACACCATCGACCGCATTATCGACACGTTCCCGCCCGAACAGCAGGGACAGATACGCACCCAGCTGAGCACGGTATTGCAGGCGGTCATTTCCGAGCAGCTGCTGCCGAGCACCGAGGGCGGGCTTGTGCCCGCGTTTGAGATCATGCACATGACACCGGCCATCCGCAGTCTGATTCGCGAGAACAAGTGTCACCAGATCGACAACGCCATCACGGCGGGCGCGAGCGACGGCATGGTGAGCATGGACCAGTCCATTCTGGCGCTGTACAAGGCGGGACGCATCACGCGGGAAACCGCGCTCGGCTATGCCGACCACCCGGAGGTTCTGGAGCGCAGACTGCGCCTGTAACCGCATAAGAAAACGGCGAAACCAATATGGTTTCGCGACAGCCTGAGAGCAGCCTTTTGGCTGCTCTTTTCGTTTTTCGGTAGATGTGCTCAAACGGATGTGTGCTTCTCTGTGCAACCCGTATAAGGCTAAAATGAAAAGAGTGATTTTTGTATAGAACAGAGTAACACAGTGCATTGCTGTTCTACCTTTTCGGGGTTATAATACAGTCAAACAAACGAAAACACCGAAACTTAAAACAAATTCAAAATTTCGGTCGCTCGTGAAAAGAGTATGTCTAACACTTAAAATGTCAAGGAGGAAATCATCATGAAAGAAATCCGTATTGGTCTGGTAGGTTCCGGCTGGATGGGCAAGGCTCATTCCTCTGCACTGGCTGACGCTGAGATGCTGTTTGGCCCTGACTACGGCACCGCATCCTTCGAGATCGTAGCTGACGCTAACGAAGAGGCTGCAAAGTCCGCTCAGAAGAAGATCGGCTTCAAGCGCATCTCCACCGACTGGCACGATGTCGTTACCGACCCGAACGTTGATCTGGTCGATATCGCTACCCCGAACGCTTTCCACTATGTCGTTGCTAAGGCTGCCCTGGAGAACGGCAAGAACGTATACTGCGAGAAGCCGCTGTCCATCTCCGCTGAGGAGTCCAGAGAGCTGGCTGAGCTGGCAGCCAAGAAGGGCGTAGTCAACTACGTTGGCTTCAACAACACCCAGAACCCGGCAAACGCTTACGTTCGTGAACTCGTTCAGTCCGGCGCTCTCGGCAAGATCATGCGCTTCACCGGCACCTACGATCAGGATCAGCTGCTCGACGAGTCCCTCCCGATCACCTGGCGCCACATCAACAAGCTGGCTGGCTGCGGTGCTCTGGGCGACCTCGGTTCCCACCTGCTGTCCATCTCCCAGTTCATCATGGGCGACATCACCAAGGTAAACGCAGTTGCTACCACCGTATTCCCGAAGCGTCCGAAGTCCGCAGGCTCCACCGAGATGGTTGACGTTGAGAACGAAGACATCATGACCTTCATGGCTGAGTACGCGAACGGCGCTATCGGTCAGATCGCTTGCTCTCGTGTTGCCACCGGCCGCAAGAACTACCTGACCTACGAGATTCAGGGCACCAAGGGTTCTGTTCGCTACGATCTGGAGCGCATGGGCGAAGTTCAGGTTTACTTCCAGTCGGACAACGAGCGCGACCGCGGCTTCCGCACCGTACTGCTCAACCCGCTGATGAAGGGCTACTCCGCATTCCAGCCGGCAGGCGGCATCTCCATCGCTTACAACGACATGAAGATCCTCGAGGTTCACGCTCTGTTCGACGCTATCACCAATGGCGCTGACTATGTAACCGACTTCGAATTCGGCTACAAGATCGACCGCACCGTAGCTGCTGTTATCGAGTCCTCCAAGACTCACGAGTGGGTTGACGTTAAGTAAGCTGCCCTCTTACATCGATTAAAACATAATGCCGGAACGGTCTGCGGCGGGAGCGATCCCGCCGAGACCGGAAAGGCTGACAGTTTCCTGAATAATTTGACAGGGAGGATATAATTATGGCTATCAAGATTGGTATTGCACCGGACTCCTGGGGCGTATGGTTCCCGGCGAGCGATCCGAACAATGCAAAGCAGCCCCAGTGGTGGCGCTGCCTGGACGAAATGAAGGTTGCCGGCTACGAGGGCTGCGAGATCGGTCCCTGGGGCTATATGCCGAACGACGATCCCAAGGTTCTGAAGAACGCTATGGACGCGCGCGGCCTGACTCTGGTAGGCGCGACCGAGGGCGGCAACTTCCTCGACGACGCTGCTGTTGAGGGTATGCTCAAGGACATCGACGATATTTCCGCACTGCTGAAGGCTTTCCCGTCCGCTAAGTATATCGTTCTGCTGCCTCCGATGTACACCAACCTCGCTACCGGCGAGCTGGAGATGAATCCGGAGCTGACCGACGAAGAGTGGGCTACCTACTGCAAGAATGTGCAGAAGTGCGCGGACCGCTGCGCTGCGAACGGCTTCGTTGGCCTGTTCCACCCGCACGTTGACAGCCACGTTCAGACCGAGGAGCAGATCGAGCGCTTCCTGAATGACACCAACGTTGATCTGTGCTTCGACACCGGCCACCATGTATACGGCGGCGGCGAGCCGATCTCCTTCTACAAGAAGTGGGCTAAGCGCATCCCGTACATCCACTTCAAGGACTGCGATCTGGCAGTCAAGGCTAAGATGGACGAGAACAAGTGGTCTTTTGCCAAGGCTGTAACCGAGGACATCATGGTTGAGCCGGGCAAGGGCAGCATCGACTTCACGGCTATGCACAAGGCACTCGACGAGTGCGGCTACGACGGCTGGTGTGTCGTAGAGCAGGACCTGTTCCCGGTCAAGTCCTTTGACGTACCGCTGGAGAAGGCCTCCATCGGCCGTGAGAACCTCCGCAAGGCAGGCTTCTAATTGAGAAAGCACCTCGCAATACCCCGTATTTAGCAATTGAATATCGAAATACCCATTTTACTAAAATCGCATCTACACATTCCCGTTTTCATCATTTTGTTATCCAATCCCTCTTGAAACTCCAACTTCAAGAGGGATTGCTGATAAAAGCGCCGAAAGGCGCAGAAATGCCGTGAAATGCACGGTATTTCCCAAGCGGGTGTCAGAGTTTTTGAGATGACACCAAGGCAACACCGCACAATTGAAGCTGCGGCGCTTTGCGGAAATTTTGTGCCCTGACTTTGGCTTCGGTTCCTTGCGCGAGTTCCGTCCGCGCTGCCGAGGTTTCACGGTAATACATCAAGTATTACCGCAAAACCGCGCCTCGTCAGTACGCAAAATTTACTCGCAAATCGCTCTTGTTGAATTATGTGGTATTGCCTAGAAAAAGAGAGGAGAAGAAAAATGAACAAGAAGAGAGTGTTAGCGATGTTGCTGGCAGGCGCGATGACCCTGTCCATGACGGCGTGCGGTGGTTCCGGAGGCTCCGGTACCAAGACCGACAGCGGTGATCAGGGCGGTTCCTCCGCTTCCGGCAGTGCGAAGTACAATGTAAGCGTTATCCTCAAGACGCTGGCTGCTGAGTACTGGCAGTACGTTAAGTCCGGCGCAGAGGATTATGCGGCTGAGCATCCCGATGAAGTAACGGTTGACGTTAAGGGCCCGAGCTCGGAAACCGCTTTCGATGAAATGCAGAACATGATCGAAACCGATCTCAGCTCCGGTACTTATGACGGCCTTGTTATCTCTCCGCTCCAGTCCGACACGGCGGCTCAGCTCGTAAGCGGCACCAAGCTGCCGATCGTTGCAGTTGATACCGTATTCGAGGGCCCGGAGGTTGTTTCTTTCGTAGGCACCGGCAACGAGGCTGCTGCGAAAAAGGGCGGCGAGGCAGCTGTTGAGGCTGCAAAGGCTGCCGGCTGGACCGACATCAAGTGCATCGAGATCGCCGGCGTACAGGGCGACGAAACCTGCTCGGCTCGTATGCGCGGCTATGAAGCCGGCGTGACCGAGGCAGGCGGCGAGTTCCTGACCAGCGAGGTTCAGTACGCAGATGCTACCGCAGACCGTGCGACCACCGCGATGGAAGCTATCATGCAGACCCATCCGGAGGGCATCGCCATCATCTGCGCGCATAACGACGATACCGCAATGGCAGCCGCTCGTGCAGCAGCAGGCCATGAAGCATACAAAAACACCATCTTCCTCGGCTTTAACGGCGACCGTGCCGCTTGTGAAGCGATCCTGTCCGGCCAGATGACCATGTCTGTCGCACAGATGGCTTACGAGATGGGCTACAAGGCTGTTGAAACCATGGTTCAGGCGCTGAACGGCGAAAAGGTCGAGCCGGTCGTAGACTCCGGTTCGGACGTTGTAACGCCGGACAACGCGCAGGAGCGCCTTGACACGCTCAAGACACAGCTCCACTAAGCAAAGGCAGATGCGGGCCGGTCCGCCGGCCCGCAATACCGACGATTCTCTCTCCCGTCGGTGGAAAAACGCTCCAACGTTCCACCAAATATGGGATTCTAACATAGTTCCTTTCTCTCATTCTATTTCTCTATATGGCTGTACCCCCTGCTCCTGCGATGCAGGATTAGGGGGTATTGCTGTAAATAAAGATGGATAGGAAAGATAAATATTACCTGAATCAAGCAAAAGAGGGACCATACTGCTGTCCATTCGCACGACAGCAAAGACACAGCAAACAAGAGGGGTTTAAGAAATGGCATTTACACTGGGTTCATTTGTGCTTGTCACCGTAGCGGTGGCATTTGTAAGCTGGCTCAAAACCAAGGGAACGGACGAAACCAGCAAGGACGGTTATTTTCTGGGCGGCCGCAGCCTGAGCGGTCTGGTCATCTTCGGCTCGCTGATGATGACAAACCTGTCGGCAGAGCAGCTCGTCGGCCGCAACGGTCAGGGCTACGCCGCCGGTATGACAGCGATGGGCTGGGAAACCATGTGTCCGATCGCATTGACGCTGATGGCACTGTTTTTCATCCCGAAATACTTCAAGCTCGGCATCTCCACCATTCCGGAGTTTCTGGAAAGCCGCTTTGACCGCGCTACCCGCGTGATCGTATCGTTTATTTTCCTTGTTGCTTATATCGTAACCATGCTGCCGCTGGTACTGTACGCCGGTTCGGTAGCAATGGAGCGTATCTTCGGCATCACCGCTCTGATGGGCGGCAACCGCTTCATGGCGACCACCATAATGTGCGTTGCACTGGGCGTTATCGGCGGTATCTACGCGATCTTCGGCGGCCTGAAGGCCGTAGCCGTATCGGATACGCTCAACGGCATGATCTTTATTATCGGCGCAGTCATCCTGATCCCGGTTCTGGCATTTATCGCGCTGGGCGACGGCAGCATTGCAGAGGGCATCCGCCTGTTCGCTACCTCCTCTCCGGAGCACCTGAATGCCATCCAGCCCGCGAACGCACAGCCGCCGTATATTCCGTGGCCGATGATCCTGCTGGGCTGCGGCATCAACCACATTTCCTACTACTGCACCAATCAGGCGATCATGCAGCGCGTGCTCGGCGCAAAGAACCTGAAGGAAGCGCAGAAGGGCGCGCTTCTCTCCGGCCTGGCACTGGTATTCTGCCCGATCTTCCTCGTAGCGCCGGGCGTTATCCAGTTCATCCGTGACGGCGGCGTGCTGACCGATTTCGATATGGCGTACCCGTCCCTCATCAAGGACATCCTGCCGACTCCGGTGCTGGGCTTCTTCGCAGCCGTTATGTTCGGCGCGATCCTGTCCTCGTTCAACTCGGTACTGAACAGCTCCATGACGCTGTTCACGCTGGACATCCTGCCGGTCCTCTCCAAGAAGAAGCGCACCGATGCACAGCTCATCACCGTTGCAAAGCGTTTCGGCATTGTGCTGTGTCTGGCATCCATCGTCATCGCACCGTTCCTGCTGTACCTGCCGGCCGGCATCAGCACGTTCCTCAACCAGATGTGGGGTTACTATGGCGTTCCGGTTCTGGCGATCGTGGTCATGGGCATTCTCGCACCGCGTATGCCGAGCTTCGCACCGAAGCTCACCATTGTGGTACATATCGTGTGCTACGGCCTGATGATGAACCTGTTGCCGTTCCACTTCCTGTATTTCGAAGTAGGCGCATTCGTGATCGACCTGATCCTGATGGCAGTGCTCACCAAGGCCGCACCGCGCAAGGAAGCATATGTTCTGCCTGACCTCGAGGTCGTTGACATGACTCCGTGGAAGTACCGTATGCCGGTTATCGTTGTAACGTTTATCCTGCTGATCGGTATTTATGTACTGTTCTCTCCTCTCGGCCTCGGCGGCTGATACCTGCAAAAAAGCCAGACTGCATTGCAGTCTGGCTTTTTTGCATCATTTTGGTACACACGCGGCGTAATCACGGCAGAGTGCACGGGTTTTGCGGTCTGACGGCTTGCCGGGTGCAGGGCGGCGTAACTGCGACCGCCCAAATCGTTCGGCGGGTGGTCGGATTGCCTCCCGTGGAATGAAATAAACGCAAATCGTTACGTTCTCTTCACTCTCCACTCTCCACTCTCCACTCTCCAATCTCCACTCTCAACCTTCAACTCTCAATTTAGTAGCTGATGGCTCGGAATGCCGTCGGCGAGATATTGGTTTCCTGCCGGAATGCGCGGGCGAAGTGCGAGGCGCTGTTGAAGCCGCAGTCCTCGGCGATCTGCTCGACGGTGGAGTCGCTCGAGAGCAGCAGGCGCTTGGCCTGCCGCAGACGGTATTGCAGCAGGTATTCATGCGGCGTACAGCCGACAAAGCGCTTAAAGCTGCGGATAAAGTGCGATTTGCTCACGCCGCACATCTCGGCGAGGTCGTCGAGCGAAATGTCCTCCGCGTAGTGGTTATGGATGAACGACAGCGCGGGCGCGAGCAGCTCGCTCGTCACGCCGGTGCGGGTGGTCGGCGAGGCCAGACCGCCCAGAATGCTGTGTACGGCGATGGAGATCTGGTGCTCGTTCATCGAGGCGAACTGGGTGCTCATGGAATTGTACTGCGCGGCGTGGACGATGGTGCGAAAATGATCCTTGAGCGACAGCATGGGCTGGCTTTCGTGCACGATGCCGAAGCGCTCGGTCAGATATTCGGTATATTCCTTACTGCCCGCGCCGTTGAAATGGAACCAGTAGAAATCCACCGCATCCGGACACCAGTAGCAGTGCGGCTTGCGGCAGTCGAACAGCGCGATCTCGCCCTCATGGGCTTCGGCGGTCATGCCGTTCGTGCGGATACACAGCGAACCGCTGTTGATGTAGATCAGCAGGTATTGATCGATGGATTCGCGCTCGATACGGTAATCGCTGTTGCAGATGAACCGCCCGAACTGCGGGCAGTAGTACAGCGCGGTCTTGGCGAACTCGGACGGCAGTGAAAAGTCCATGAATGAGGGTGTGAGTACGCCGGTATCTACGATTCGCATAGTATTCCTCACTTTCCGTTAGTGGATAAGATAATCGTAGCATTTCACGCGGGAAATGACAAGTCCCTTTCTCGCATCCGGATATTCTGTGCATAGAACGCAGCAACCGGCTTGCACCGGCATACACATGACGAATAAACGATATTATCTGTCGAACGGCAACGGTTTGCTTGGCAACTCTCTGCGGGCGGATTATACTAAAGGCAGGAATTTATGTCGAATGGAACGGATACAATGCCCGTTCGCCATCGACAGTGGAAAGAATGGTGAAGAGTTTGCAGAATACGAATTATTTGACCATAATCTGTGACCGAAAGAAGCTTTCAATCGATATTCGCACGATCCTGTACATTCAAATGCACGAAAACATGGCGGAGATACACACCTCCGGCGGTAAGGTCTACAAGAGCCTGATCACGCTGGAGCGGCTGGAAAGTACACTGGGCGACTTGTTCCTCAAGGTGCACCGCAGCCGTCTGGTATCAGTGATGGCGATACACGACATTACGGACAAAATAAACCTTAACAACGGCGAACAGCTCGGCTATGTTGCCCGCCGCAAAAAGGAGCTGACCGCCGCACTGGCCGAAAAGCGTGCTCGGCTGATCGACACGCTGGACAGCGCAGCGTCGCCTGTGCCCGATGACGAGCTGCACGCACAGTACCGCTGCTTTGATGCGCTGCCGATCGCGTTCACGGACATCGAAATGGTGCTCGATGAGAACAAAAACGCGGTTGACTGGATTTTTCGCTATGCCAATCCCGCGCTGGCGCGGCTGGAAAAGGTGCCGCTGCATAAGCTGCTCGGGCGCTCGTTCCGCAGTGTGTTTCCCAACATGGACAGCAAGTGGCTGAAAAGCTACGAACGCGCCGCACTCTACGGAGAAACCCTCGAGCTGATCGCCCACAGCCCGGAGATCGACACATATTTGAAAATCATCTGCTTTCCGACCCAGCCCGGGCATTGCGGATGCCTGCTGTTCGACATTGCAGAGATGAAATTCGCGGAGGACAGCGGAGATGCGAACAACGCCAAGCTGCGGTATTTCGCAAAAATACTGGAACAACTTGTCTGATTGCTGCGAAAGCAGCCGGAAATGGACTCCAAGGAGGAGAAAATATGAGAAAACAAACACGGCATGGGGCTCCCCATGCCCCAACGGATACCCGTTGGGGCAAAAAGGTCCTTGCTCTCTTTTTGAGCGTGGTTATGTGCCTGAGTATGTTGCCCGCAGGTGCGTTTGCAGCGGACAGTACAACGGGAGAAAATGCACATACACATGACAGCAGCTGGACCGCGCTGACAACGGCTACCTACGGAAATGCAATCCAGTCGAAGATATATAACCCGAAGGCTAAACAAGAGGAAGGTGAGAGCCCCTATCCGGCGGGTACTTACCGGTTCTATCTGGATGAGAATATCGAACCGGAAAACAGCAGCAGCTATATCGTTTCTGCGAAGGCAGGGCAGCACATTATAATCTGCATGAACGGCCATACGCTGAAAGGCTATACCTTTAACGGACTGGCGCTGTTCAGAGCAGAACCGGGCGGCACAGTGACTTTCTGCGACTGTGTCGGCACCGGCGCCATTGTTGCCAAGGTGAATCCGAACGACACGACGCAGACCGACGGCGTTGCCGAGGTGGTGGACAGCAATACATGGCTCACGGAGAAGCTGGATGGCGGCATCGTGAATCTGTACGGCGGCACCCTCAAAAGCGAGAATCCCAAAGGCTCGGTTATCACGGCAGACTATCATCAGGAGTATCGTGATGACTACAATGCCGGACATATCAATATCTACGGCGGCGCAGTGGAGGCGAAGCGCGGTCAGGCCGCCATCGCAGCCGCCCGCCATGCAACCCTCACCATTGCCGGCGGCAGCACGATTACCGGCGATGTCTACGCGTCTGATATGACTATCGGCACGGCGGGCGGCGATAAAGTGATCATCAACGGCGTTCTAAAAAGCGCTGAAGAGGCAACCACAATCCAATCTCTGGTGAATACCAACATCACGAAGTTGGAGGCAAACGCTTCCTACAAGAATCCTATTGAAAGCTGCACCATCGGCGAAATTTCCGGCTCGGCCAATGTGACCATCAAAGACAGCACGATTTTGACCGGCACGCTGAATATGTACAATAGTGATTTGCCCGAAAACCGGGACGTTACCATTATAAACAGCAACCTGCACGATACTGTGGTCGGCGGTCGGAACATCACCATCGAGAATGACCCCGCCAGTGGCTACACCGTCGGCAGCATCAAAGCCAAAGAATTCTATATCTGGCAAGATGAAACAGTGGAGCGGAGCGCGGTGAGCCTGAGCGGCGTCACCGTGAACGGCAATGTGACTATCGACCAAAGTAGTGAGAACATCACCGCGAGCACATTAACCCTCAAGGATACCACCGTCACCGGCACGGTACGCACGGCCGGCAGCGCCGACACCATCACCGTGGACGGCGCGGTCAATGTCGAGGGCAGGATTGAGCTGAAAGACGGCCAGAAGATTACCATCGGCGAGAATCTTAGTACAAACAATTCCAAGATCAACATCTCCTGTGAGCAGCCGGGCGATATTATCCAAAACCCGGGCACTAATACAAATCTGGGACCTGTGTTTACCTCCACTGACGGTGAGCTGACCTTTGACAACAAAGGTCAGGTAACCTATGCTCCTCAGAACAATACCACCCACACGGACGACGCGACCTATACCGCTCTGATAGACGGCGGCACGCTGAAGAGCGGCCACTACTACCTGAGCCGTGATCTGGTGCTGACCAAGCCTATCGTCATTCCCAATGGCGCGGAGGTCACCCTTTGCCTGCACGGCTTTGACCTGACCGCCAGCAGCGAAATCAACATGATTGAAAACAGCGGTACGCTGCACCTGCAAAACTGCATGACTTTCAGTGGAAACTACAGTACCATCCGCTACACCGGCACATCGACGTTCGCGACGGTTATCCAAAACTACCCGACCGCTAAGCTGGACTTCGTGGATTACAAGACTCCGAGCGGCTCCGATGGCTTTTGCAGGCTCAACATTGACGGCGGAGCGGCCACTGCCATCGAAAACAGAGGTACGTTCACATGGAACGTCCAGTTGAACAGCGACCGCCACGGCACCATCACCTCCGCCGGTCCGAAAACCATCAACAACCAAAGTGGGGGCACACTGACCATCAATGGTCCCGGCGTGGTGAAGAACACCTCCACCAACTCGACCTATATGGCGCTCTACAACAACGGCACGGTGAATCTGAACTATTCCAGCAGCGCACCCTCGTTTTCTAAGAGAGAGAGCTATCCCACCATCGTGGCGGAGGGCGAGGGCTCGGCCATCGTGACCACCGCGGACATGACCATCTGCAGCCCCGTCATCGGCAAGAGCACAAGCTCGGCGGCTCTGGTTATCGATGAGGGCTGCAATGTACAAATCGTAGATAATGGACAACTATACACCGACCCGCAGGCGGGCTCGGTGACGAACAGCAACGGTTCCGCCATTGAGATTCGGAGAAGCAGCACGCTGACGGTGAACGGTACGGTCACGGGCAAGGGCAGTGACAAAAACGGTGCGATTATCAACAGCAACAGCACTGTCATCGTGAACGTAGACATGAACGACTCCTCGGTGTCCACCAATGGCGGCACCTTCACTTCCGCGAAGAACTTTTCCAACACGCCCATCATGGTAAAGGGCGGCACGGTAACTCTCACCGGCAGCACCCTCACCGGCAGTGCCATCACGGCAACGGGCGGTACGCTGAACCTGACGAACTGCACCTCCACCAACAGCCCGGTTACTATTACCGGCGCGGCGGTGAATGTCGATGGCGGCAGCTATACCAGCGGCAGCAACATCAACCTGAACGACGGCAGCCTGACCCTCAGCGGCGCAGCCAAGGTGAACAGCAACGCGCAGATCGTGCTGACATCGGGCAAGACCATTGCAATGTCCGGCGCCACGAACGACCTGCGGGTGAACGTTCAGGTTGCGGGCACCGGCCCGGTTGCCACGGGCGTGCCCTCTGCTGACTGCGTGACCATCATGGGCAGCTATAAAAAGGTATTCGCAGACGGCACGGTAACAGCGGAGCAGGCGGACGGTCATACACATGACGGTACATCCTGCACTGTGCTGACCAACATTGCTGATACGCTGGAAACCGGTCACTACTTCCTGCAAGACGATGTGGAGGCTACCAAGCAGCTGGTTATCCCGGATAATGCCAACGTCACCATCTGCCTGAACGGCCACAGCTGGACCGGCTATGAGGCTGCGGAAAAGGACAATACAGACCCCGCCATCAAGCTGGGCAAGAATGCCACGCTGACCATCATGGACGACAGCACGGGCAAGACCGGTACTATTTCCGCCGAACGGCTGATGCAGGTTCCCGCTGGCGCAACGCTGAACCTCAACAGCGGCGACGTGACTCATCCGTATAAAAACCGCGCACTCTCCTGTATCGATAACGCCGGCGGTACGGTCAACTTCAACGGCGGCACGAGCACCGTGACGAACACGACAGCGCCCTTCCTCACCGGCACTGGCACTGTGAACGTCAATGGCGGCACTTGGTGCGTGAACTCGCATGGCTTTGCCGTCCTCACCGGCGGTACACTGAATCTGACCGACGGTAAGGTGCAGTATGGGATTGATCCAAAATATTTTTCTTGCGTGCTGATCTCTGCGGAGAACACGAAAGTCAACCTCAGCGGCACGACTGTTGCGGCGTGTACCGTGGAAGAGGGGAGCAGTGGCGGAACGGCCATGGAGCTGAAAGACAGCAGTACGCTGACCATGACCGGCGGCGAACTGCGCGGTCTGAATGCGCTGAAGGTAGGCGAAGGCTCTACCGCCACCCTGACGAAAGGCTCTGTGTCGGGCAAGCCTTTCACGGGCGACAGATTTGCCAACCAGAGATCTGCCAGCGACGGCCGAACCTTTGAAAACGCCGGAACGCTGACGGTGGAGGCCGATATGACCATCACGGGCTCGAACAACTTCCTGAAAAACACCGGCACGGCCACCATTAAGTGCGGCGGCATGAATGTCGATGGCACCATGTTCGAAATCGGCGGCGGCACGTTCAATGCGAATTTCACAGATAAACTCATTGCCAGCACCATGTTCAAGATCACCGAGGGCGGCTCTTGCACCATCGACGGCGGCGAATTTGAAACGAAATATTCCGGCGGGGGCGATAATTACGGCCTCGGCACGATGTTCGATGTGGATGGCGGCACCCTTACGGTAAAGGGCGGCACCTTCACCACGGGCGGCGTGATGTTCGATCTGTTCGGTCCGAATGGCAGCAATGACAATAAAGGTATTGCCAACATCTCCGGCGGTACCTTCACCATGGGCACCCAAAACTGCCAATTCTTCAAGCTGGGCGTGGGCAATGGCGGCAGTGGCGGAGGTATCGCCAATGTGACCGGCGGTACATTCCGGGAAAGCACCGGTATTCGGACGGATGATAGGAATGATGGCTACTTTGTCTACGGAAACGGCGAACAGAACGCACTGCGGCTGTCCGGCGGCATCACTCTGCCCACCGGCGAACTGAAGATTTACCTGAACGGCAGTTCCGGCAGCGGTATCAATCTGGAAAATGAGCTGAATCACAAGTTCACGCTGCTGACCTCCAGCGGTGACAGCGCCTACTATCTGAGTGCGGAGAACACGCAGTGGATCGATGAACAAAAGGCGCTCTACACGCTTCCTGCCGGTTATGTGCTGGATTATTCGGATTCGTCCAAACGTATGCGCCTGTACAAGAAAGAGGGCCATCAGCACAGCGAAACGGAAACCTACTCTAATAAGGTAACCTCGAACACCAAGATAATCTGGGGCAGAGCCTACCTGAGTGAGGATGTGACCATTGATGGCACTGGGCTTGAAAACGGCAAGCTGCAGGTTGGCGACAGTACGACGAGTTATCTCTGCCTGAACGGCAAGACCCTGACACTGCTGAACGGCATCGTGCTGGATGTTAGACTCGGCAGCCGCATCTCCAGCCTTGCAACTGAGGGATGCGGCAAGATTATCGGCGGAGTGATGACTGACGGTCATAGTACTACGGCTAGGTTTGAAAATGTAGATATTTCCAGCGATACGCAGGACACTACGCTGAAAACATACGGTTATCCCGCTGATAATTTGACACTGACTAACACCAACGTCATCAACAGTAAGTCCGGCGGCACGGCGGTTTTCCTCAGCGGCAACTATCAGTGGGGGAACTCCACGAACGCATACACGTTCACTGACAGCACTATCACCGGTCCGGAGGACGGCATTGCCGTTGATGCACGGCAGCAGCGGTCGCAAATCACTCTGTATGGCACCGTGAACATCAGCGGCGGCAAGGGTCTGTATTTTGCATCCGAAGACGGCAGCATTCAGCTCAGCAGTAATTTTAACGAGAACTCTCGTATTGAAATCACGCCGGGCAGGACTTTTAGCATCAGCTTGAGCGATGCCAAATTTGCAGATTGCTTTGTCAACCTCGATCCCGCCAACTATGTGAAGCATCTCAGCGGCAAAACTTTGTACTTTATTAAAATCGATGCCGATACGGCGAGCGACACCAACAAGGTAACAGTGACCGCCAGCCCGGACAAGGTGGACTACAACGGCTCTGTGACCCTTACGGCGACTTATGACAACAGCAACCGGGAGTACCCATACTGCCACTGGTATCAGGTGGATGCCGAGGGCAATGCCACTCTCATCAAGGGTGCTGATGGCTGGACCTACACGACCCCGGCTCTGACAAAGGACACGACCTACCGTGCCGTGGTGGTCAGCCACCGCAAGGACTATGACATTCGGTATTATTGGTACCGACTCCCCTCCGAGGATGTCACTGTAAATCTCAACGCCCAGCCCGATACCTTTAACGCGGACAGCGTCACAGCGGCAGACCTTACCTACACCGGCGAGTCACAGTCCGGCTACACCGGCACACCGGCGTTCACAAACTGGACCGGCACGCCGACTGTCACCTATGAGCGCGTTACGGGCGAGGGCGCGAACAAGACCTACACACCGACCACCGCCGAGAACAGCGGCGCGGAGAGCAACGGCGGCGCACCCGCTTACGCCGGAACCTATCGCGTGACCTTCGCGATTCCGGGCGGAGCGGCGTATGTCGGCAGCGGCACGCTGGAGTTCACGATTGCACCGAAAACGCTGACCATTTCCGGCGTAACCGCAGAAAACCGCGATTATGCTCCGAATAAGACCGACGTTACACTGACTGGCGGCACGCTGGAGGGCGTTGCAGAGGTCGATGCCGGTAAGGTAAGCTTTGCCCTCGGCAGCGGCACAATGTCTGATGCCAACGCTGGCGAGAACAAGACCGTCACGACCAATATCACCCTGAACGGCGCAAAGGCGGGCAACTACACGCTGACCCAGCCTGACGTTACAGTCACGATCGGCAAAATCGATCCTACCTGCACCGCGCCCTCGAATCTGACTGCCGTCTACGGTCAGAAACTGGGGGACATTGCGCTGACAAACCCGGCTGGCAATACCCCCGGTAAATGGACATGGACGAATGAGAACACCTCCGTTGGCAATGTTTCCAGCGCGGCACAGACCTTTACGGCAACCTTTACGCCGACTGACACGACAAACTACAACACCAAGGAGAATATTGCGGTTTCTGTTACGGTAAACAAGGCTGCTCACGAAAATGAAACCCTTACCGGCTCTGCGAAGTACGGCAACAGCGGTACGGTGAATTTGAGCAGCAAGATCGTTTCCGGCGGTACGGTGGCGTATGTGTCCACAACCGGAGAGGCGGCGCTGACCGCAGATCCGACCATTACGGCTGACAATAAGCTGCGTTTTGCGTTTACCGACACCGCAGACAACGCAAATAAGACTGCTATGGTCACCCTCAATGTCACCAGCGCAAACTATGCGGAGTACCAGATTGTCGTTACGCTGACGGCGAACGACAAGGACACGCAGACCATCACCGCCAACGACATCAACGTAACCTACGGCGATACGGATAAGAGCGTAACAGCAACAGGCACCCACGGCACAGTGACCTATGCAGTGAAATCCGGTGAAGATGTGGTAACGGTAGATACGGCCACCGGCGCACTGACTACTATCAAGGCAGGCAGTGCTGTCGTAACGGTTATCGCTGCGGGCGACAAGGACTACAAGCCTGCCGCAAAGGATGTTACCGTAACGGTGAACAGAGCGGCGCTGTCCGGCATCACCGTGAAGATGGATGGCTATACCTACGGCGGAACCGTTTCTGTACCCTCCATTACCGGCGAGAACAAGGGCAATGGTACTGTAACCTATTACTACAACACCACAAACAGCAATCAGAACGGCACAGAGTGGAAGAATATGACGGCTGACAAGCTGGATGCCGATACCTACTATCTGTATGCGGTAATTGCGGAAACAGAGAATTATCAGGCGTTTACCACACCTGCTGCGGCGTTTACGGTCAGCAAGGCAAATGCCACTGCGGCCGCGCCCACAGCGAAGAGCGGCTTGACCTATAACGGCAAGGCACAGACTCTGGTCGAGGGCGGAACAGCTGTCGGCGGTACTATGTACTATCAGGTAACATCGGCGGATGTTACTATCGCTCCGGCTGAACTCACGGAAACGACCGCTTCGGCAGAAAATGCAGGCAGCTACAAGGTTTGGTACTGTGTCAAGGGTGACAAGAACCATAATGATACCGGCGTTCAGGCGGCAGAGGTGCGTATCGCTCCGAAGTCCCTGCTGGACAGCGATTTTACCATCAACGAAACGCAGGCGGTCTATAACGGTGAAGCGCAGAATGTGGACTATACCACGAACCTGACATTGGGCACCGACTTTACGGTTGGCGGAACCGACAGCCTGACCGAGGTGGCCGCAAGCCCTGTAACCGTTACTTTCACCGGTACGGGCAATTACACCGGCACGATCAACAAGGCATGGAACCTGCGGCAAGCAGACTATACCGGCAACAAGGCGGCTTCCGGCAATGCAATGTACAGCCAGAGCAATACGATTGATCTGGCGAACCTGATCCAGTCCGGCGGCACGCTGGGAACGGTGACGGTTTCTGCTGATGTGGATTCGGTTCTGGACGGAACCCCGACACTGAACGACAATAAGCTGACGTTTAAGTTCGTGAATGATTCCGATAAGATCGGCAAGACCGCAACGGTGACGATTCCGGTTACCGGCTGCACGAATTACAAGGAGTATACTATCGAAGTAACGCTGACCGTGTCTAAAAAGGATGCTGCCAATATCGGCGCAATCGATGGCGTGCCCGCGACTGTCACCTACGGTGATGCGGACTTTACCCTGACCGCCAAGGCGGAAAACGCTGGTAACGGAACAGGCACTTGGAGCTGGAGTTCCAGTGATTCTTCCGTACTGCGTGTGACCGGCACCGGTACCACCGCTGCGGTGAAGATTTTGAAGGCTGGTTCGGCAACCGTCACGGCAACTTATGAGTCGGATACCACCTACGGTACGCAGACGGCAGGCATCACAGTAAATCAGAAGGTACTCACCCTTACGGCGAAAGACCAGAGTATCTATGTGAACGGAACGGTGCCTGATCTGAGCAAGCCGACAAAGGATACCCATTATACGGTGACCGGCCTGCTGGACAGTGATACGCTGGGCGGCACGATCACCATGCAGTATCAGAAGGACGGCGCGGAGGTTGCCAAGCCCGATGTGACAACGACCGGCAGCTATGACATTGCCATCAGCGGCGGCGATGCCGGCGGCAACTACAAGATTTCGTACACATCCGGCACGCTGACAATTAAACGTTCGTCCGGCGGCGCTGGCGGCAGTGCTGGCGGCATCAGCAATCCCGGCTATTCCGTCACCGCGCCGGGCACAGCCGAGAACGGCTCTGTCACCACCAGCTCGAAGAACGCCGCAAAGGGCAGCACGGTCACGGTTACGGTCAAGCCCGATGACGGCTATCAGCTCGATAAGCTGACCGTTGCCGATGCAAAGGGCAACACCATTACCGTCACCAAGAAGTCCGATGGCAAGTATACCTTTACCATGCCGGACAGCAAGGTAACGATCACGCCGACTTTCCGCAAAATTGAGGACACCAAGCCCTCGAAGAACGGCTTTGATGACGTTGCTTCTTCCGCATGGTACGCTGACGCGGTTCAGTACGTCACCGACAAGGGTCTGATGAACGGCACCGGCGACAACAAGTTCTCCCCGAGAGCAACGACCACCCGCGGTATGCTGATGACCATTCTGGCTCGCTATGCGGGCGAGGACACCACCGGCGGCGCTGCCTGGTACGAGAAGGGCATGAACTGGGCCAAGGCCAACGGCGTTTCCGACGGCACCAACCCGACTGTCAACATCACCCGTGAACAGCTCGTTACCATGCTGTACCGCTATGCCGGTTCTCCGGCCGCTAACGGTTCGCTGGATGGCTTCTCCGATGCTGCAAGCGTAAGTGCTTATGCTGTAAACGCGATGCAGTGGGCGGTTGCCAACGGTATTCTCAACGGCTCGGACGGCAAGCTGAACCCGCAGGATAACGCAACCCGTGCTGAGGTTGCCGCAATCCTCATGCGCTTCTGCGAGATGGGCAAGTAAACCTTATACAGAGAAAAAGCACAGCTTGGCTGTGCTTTTTCTGTTTTCTCTCCATTTTCATCTGTATATTATAGAGAAGTAAGCAGATTATCTTACAGTTATTTGTCTCTTTGGATTCGGACAAATGTTTCAGTTGATATTTGAAAAAATCCTACAATCTACAGGTCGTACTTGATCTGACAGCGTGCCGCTCCTCCCAATCCGGCGCGCTGTTATGCTTGGTGGGGCTTTAATCCGTGAAAGTGGAGCTGAAAGTCCGTGCGGATGCCGCTATATGGGCGATTTATGCATTAAGAACAATTCCAACGATTTCGCAATAAAAACGCTGTTGCAAAAGGAAAAATCAGGTTGATTTTTGCGGCAAAGTGTGATACCATTACAATTAGATTTAAGTCGTGATTACTAACACGATATGGGAGGAAAGTTCCATGAAAAAATATCGGCTCCTGTCTGGTGCAGTGGCGGCGGCGCTGGTAGCTTCTATGGCTACGGTTCCGGCACTGGCAGCAGACTTCAAGGACACGGATAACCACTGGGCCAAGGATGCGATCAATCGTTGGTCTGACTACGGCGTTGTAAAGGGTTCGAACGGTGAGTTCCGTCCGGACAGCGCAATGACTCGTGCAGAGTTTGCACAGGTAATTGCAAACCTGCTGCACCTGCCGGATGCATCGAGCAGCGTTTCTTTCAATGACGTTGCCGATACTGACTGGTTTGCAAGCGCAATCAAGAGCTGTGCAGCAGCCGGCATCCTCAAGGGTGACGGCACCAATGCAAACCCGACAGCAGCGATCACCCGCGAAGAAGCAATGGTAATGCTCGGTCGTGCGCTGGGCGTTGCAGAGAAAACCGGTTCGCTGAATTACAGTGATGCAAATCAGGTTGCTTCTTGGGCAGAGGGCTTTGTCAAGGCAATGACTGACAAGGGCTATGTTCACGGTGTAGGCGCAAACACACTGGCACCGAAGAACAACATTAACCGTGCATCGCTGATGACCATTGTTGACAATGCTATCAAGGCATATGCCAATAAGGCAAACAGCAGTGTAACGGCTGCTTCCGAGGGCATCACTCTGGTTGTTGAACCGGGTGTTACCGTAAGCGGTGCGGCAAACGATCTGGTTGTGGCAGGCGGCGCTAAAGGCGGCACGACCGCAGTAACCGATGGCAGTAAAGTCACTGATACGCTGACAGTTACCACGCAGAACGCAACGGTTGTTCTGAAATCGAAGTCTTCGGCTGAAAATGCTGTTCTGACAGCAAATGCAACAAATAGCAAGATTGTCGTAGAGAACGGCTCTACTATCGGCACGGTAGCTGTGAATGCAAATGGTGCAAAACTGGAAGGTGCAGGTAAGGTAACGAACGCAACTGTGAATGCGAATAATGTTACATTCGATATTGCTGGTACGAATCTGAGCGTTGGCTCCGGTGCAAATGGTACGACTTCCTTTAACACTAAGTGGGCTGCTGGCCAGAAGGGTATTACCAAGAAACCCTCTAGCGGCGGTGGCGGTTCGTCCACTTCGTACAACTTCATTTCCGATCTGACTGACGGCAAAGCACAACTTACTGAAGATGTCACCGTGGACGCAACTAAGTTGGCAGCAGCTTTGACACAGACTACGACGATCGATTTGAATGGCAAAACACTGACTGTCAATGCTGCTGATGGAAAGGCTTGTACCGTAAACAATGCGCTGACTATCAGCAACGGCACGGTTAAAGGTACTGGTATTCAGTTTGTAACTGCTCTGTTTGATGTTAAGAATTCGCTTACGCTTGATAAGGTCAATATGACCTCTAACGGTTCTGTTGTTATGGTAGGCGCAAATGCTACTGTTAGCATCGAGGGCGGCTCCTTAACCACTACTGGCGATGGCGTATACTGCATTGCAACTAATGCAATCGACTCGAAGGCATCTGTTGGCGGCATTACGGTAAAGAACTGTACGTTGACTACCACGGCAGCGGATTCCTGTGCATTTATGCTGAATATTGGCGGCAAGGCTACACTGGATGGCTGCACCATCAATGGCCAGCGTCAGGGCGTTGTTGTTCGTTCTGGTTCGGTAGATATTAAGAGCTGCAAAATCGGTAAAACTTCTGAGCAGTGGAATGAAACAAACAAGTGGGCTTCCGGTAACGAAGTTGCTGATGGTTCTGTAGTTGTAGGTGCTAATGGTGTATATGGTCCGGTGGGTAAGGTTTCTATTGACAGCGCTACTACTGTTGATGGACGCATCATTAAGGCCAATAGTGCTAATCTGGAGAATAACACCAGCAAGCTTGCATTGGAATGGTCGATTAGCTAAATTTAATTTCAAAAGTGCTCTGCTCAAGCAGAGCACTTTTTATTTCTCATAAAACTTCACAGATAATTTTCATTTTTGACATTGCTAACGTGGTACAATAACCGCATTAGGAGGGTTGAAAATGCTCTTTTGGATAATTACAGGTTCGTGTGCTATATTTTCGACGATTATCTGTGTATCGTGTATTGTGGTCGGCGCACGCAGCGAACAGGACAAAAGATGTGAAAACACGATGGATAAAAAAGATAATGCATGATTATGATCTGGTGGTGACGGGCGGCTCGACTGGCCTTTCCATGCAGTTCTCCGGCGGGTTCATGGAGCAGTATTGGGGGAACGTATGTACCGGCGTGCAGAGAGGTGCAGGAGCAGGCGTTTCAGACGGCGGACTTCATCGCGGAACCGGACAGGCGGTATGGCGTGCGGCTGAATGAAACGCTCGAATACCGCGGATACAAGGGCATTCTCGACTATGACAGGGAAACGAGAAACCGGGCGCAGAGAGATACGCACGGTTCGCTGCCTGCAAATAGAGAAAAACGGGAGAGGCTATGCCTCTCCCGTTCCTCTTAGGTTTGATTGTGTCAAATGTAGTTACTTGATCTCTGCGAACATCGTTTCGAGCGCTTCCTCGTCCTCGAGCACCTCGCATACATGGGCGAGCAGATCGAGGTACGCCTTTTCGTCACCGAAGTCAACGCCGTCCGGGTATTGCAGCATGACAACGCCGGATTTCTTGACGGTGGATTTCTTTTCGCTCGTGCCGTGCGGGATGGCAACGCCCATGCACCGATATTCGGCATGACCATGCCGCTCACGCTGGCGTACCCATCCGTTACGGTCAATCCCGCACTGCTTGAGCCCGACCGGGCGCTCCTGCGCGATGCGGTGGAACGCCTGACCGGCACAGCGCGGACGGACACACCCGAAGAACCCTCCGCCGAGCCCAAGACCGAGGACGGACTGCGCTATACCTGCCGCTTAACGCGCTCGATGGTAACTCACCACAACGCAAAACCCGTGCCATCTGCTGCGCGGTCGGCATTCTGGGCGGCGAGAGCGGCAGAACGCTCGAAAAGCTGCTCGAAAACGAGAATTTCCGGACGAAATTCCGCTTTGTTGCGGGTCAGACCCGCACGAATATCAAAATCATCGACCGGGTGGGCCGCACCAACACCGACATCAACGAGCCCGGCCTGACCGTCACCGCGGCGGACTTGGATGCGCTGCTGAACGACCTTCTGGCTGAGGTGAACGCAGGCGACATCGTGGTTCTGGCGGGCAGTCTGCCCAAGGGCGCACCGCAGGACACCTACCGCGTGTGGACGAGCGCGTGTAAGAACGCCGGTGCGCGGGTGTTCCTCGATGCGGACGGCGCTTTACTGGCGGAAGGCTTAAAAGCCGCGCCGTATCTCATCAAGCCGAATGATGATGAGCTGTCGCGTCTGGCGGGCAGAAAATTGGAAACCATTGAAGAACTGACCGCAGAGGGTCGCAAGCTGCTGGAAAGCGGCATCG
Organism: uncultured Agathobaculum sp.; assembly: GCA_934504345.1. GTDB lineage: Bacteria > Bacillota > Clostridia > Oscillospirales > Butyricicoccaceae > Agathobaculum. The sequence goes on from CAKSVR010000010.1 coordinate 52,138, forward strand.
AGCGGGTGGTCATCTCGCTGGGCGGCCGCGGTGCGCTGTATCTGCGCCGAGGCAGCACGATTTACGCTGAGGGACTCAAGGTTCCGGTCGGCAGTACGGTCGGCGCGGGCGACAGCGTTGTTGCGGCGCTGGCCTATGCCGAGGAGCACGGTCTGTCCGAGGAGGAGGCGGTACGCCTTTCCACCGCCACGGGCGCGGCGAACGTCATGTGCAGCGGCACACAGGCCGCTGAGCGTTCGGTTATCGAAGAACTGCTCCCCAAAGTACGTTTTTCCAAGCGGTAATTACTGAAATCTATTGCCTAAGTGATAAAGGAGAGTTATCATTATGAAAGCAAAGGCTGTACGTCTGCACGCCGCAAACGATCTGCGGCTGGATACCTTTGAGCTGCCCGAGATCCGCGACGACGAGATTCTGGTCAAGGTCGTATCTGACAGCATCTGTATGTCCACCTACAAGTGCGCCATCCTCGGCACCGAGCACAAGCGCGTGCATCCCGATGTTGCCGAGCATCCGGCCATCATGGGCCACGAGTTCGCGGGCGATATTATCAAGGTGGGTGCCAAGCATCAGGAGCAGTTCAAGCCGGGCATGAAGTTCACGCTCCAGCCCGCGCTCAACTACAAGGGTACGATGTGGAGCCCCGGCTATTCCTACGAGTTCTTCGGCGGCGATGCGACCTACTGCATCATCCCAGCTGAGGTTATGGAGCTTGGCTGCCTGCTCGAGTACAAGGGCCGCGCATATTACGAAGCCTCGCTCGCAGAGCCGATGAGCTGCTCGATCGGCGCGTTCAATGCGGCCTATCACACCAAAATGGGCGTTTACCATCACGAAATGGGTATTAAAAAGGGCGGCAAGCTGGCTATTATGGCAGGCGCCGGTCCGATGGGTCTGGGTGCGCTGACGTATGCGCTGCATCGTGACGTCCGTCCGTCCATGGTCGTTGTGACCGATGTGAACGAGGATCGTCTGGTACGCGCCGAGGCGCTGTTCCCGCCCGCAGAGGTCGAGGAAAAGGACGGCATTGAGCTGCACTTTGTCAACACCGGCAGGATGGAAAATCCGGCGGCAGAGCTGCGTGCGCTGACCGGCGGCACGGGCTTTGACGATGTGTTCTGCTACGCACCGGTCGCGGCGGTCGTTGAGCTTTGCAGCGCGGTGCTCGGCCGCGATGGCTGCCTGAATTTCTTCGCCGGCCCGACCGACAAGCAGTTCAGCGCCAAGATGAATTTTTACGATGTACACTACAATTCCACGCACGTTATGGGCACGACCGGCGGCAATACGGCGGATATGATCGAATCGCTCGAGCTGACCGCCTCCGGCCGCATCGATCCGGCTGTCATGGTGACGCATATCGGCGGTCTGGATGCTGCGGCGGAAACCACGCTCAACCTGCCCAAGATCCCGGGCGGCAAAAAGCTCATCTACACGCACCTGACCATGCCGCTCATCGCGCTGACCGAGCTGCGTGCAAAGGGTGCGGAGGATGCCCGCTTCACCGCGCTGGCCGACATTGTGGACGCACACAACGGCCTGTGGTGCCCGGAGGCGGAGGAATATCTGCTGGCAAACTTTCAGCAGGAGGACTGACAGGAGGAATCAACCCATGGAACAACGCCGCAATGCCATTGTACAGCTCGTCAACCGCGAGGGCAGCCTGAGCTTCGCCCAGCTCAAGCAGGCTTTCCCGTCGGTGTCCGAAATGACACTGCGTACCGACCTGAAAGCGCTCGATCAGGCGCGGCGGGTCGTGCGCGTACACGGCGGCGTAAAGTCCGTGGAGGTGGTCGTCGGCACGGACGACCAGCTCAGCCTGCGTACCGCGCGCAACGCTGAGGCCAAGCAGATCATCGCCCAAAAGGCGGCGGCGCTGGTGCGCCCGAACACCACGGTGTTTCTGGATTCCGGCAGCACTGCGACGGCGGCAGCGCGCTGTATGCCGGATGAACCCATGCTGATATTCACGAGCGGGCTGACCTGTGCGATTGAACTCGCGCGGCTGGAAAAGCCCAAGGTGACCATCCCCGGCGGCACGCTCAACCGATTCAGCCACAGCGTGTGCGGCGTGCGCGGCATTCAGGAGCTGGAGGGCGTGCATTTCGACCTGCTGCTGCTCGGCGTGACGAGTTACAGCCCGGAAACCGGTTTTTCATGCGGCGTGGAGGAGGAGGCCATCCTCAAGCAGACCGTTCTGCGCCGCGCGGAGCACGTTGCCGTGCTGCTGGATTCGTCCAAGCTCGACCGGCAGAGCACGTTCCGCATCTGCGGGCTGGATGAGGTGGATACCATCGTGTCGGACGGCAGACTGCCGAAGGAATTTCTGGAAAAGTGCAGAGAGCACGGCGTGGCTGTGCTGTAAAAAATTCCCGTCTGTTTATCCGAAACAGACGGGAGTTTTTCTGTCTGTTTCGGATTTTTTATCGCCAAATCCGTCGATTTGTGCTATCCTTATATAAGACACCATAGAGAACGGGGAGCGCGAGCATGACATTAAAGGATTTGGAGATCGGAAAAAGTGCAGTGATACGGCGTGTTGGCGGCGAAGGCGCACTTCGGCAGCATTTTCTGGACATGGGCATCATTCCCGGCGCGGAAGTGACGATGGTAAAGCTGGCGCCGATGGGCGATCCCATGGAGCTGCAGATACACGGGTATGAACTGACACTGCGGCTGGCGGAGGCCAGTCAGATCACCATTGAGGAGATAAACGAGCGAAGCCAGCTGCACAAACGCATCAGCTGTGTAAAGGATTCGGCGCATCCGGGTCTGGGCGAGGAGGGAAAATACCATTCCCGCGAAACCGAGCATCCTCTGCCGGAGGGCACCAGGCTGACCTATGCGCTGGTAGGCAACCAGAACTGCGGCAAGACCACCCTGTTCAATCAGCTGACCGGCTCGAATCAGCACGTCGGCAATTTTCCGGGCGTGACGGTGGACCGCAAATCCGGTTCGATCAAGGGCTATCCGAACACCGAGGTGACCGACCTGCCGGGTATTTATTCCATGTCCCCGTACAGCAGCGAGGAGATCGTTTCGCGTAATTTCGTGCTGGACGAGCATCCCAAGGCCATCATCAACATCCTCGATGCCACCAACATCGAGCGCAATCTGTATCTGACCATGCAGCTGCTGGAAATGGACATCCCGATGGTCGTTGCGCTCAACATGATGGACGAGGTGCTCGGCAATCAGGGCGTGATCGACATAAACGGCATGGAGGCGCTTCTGGGCGTTCCGGTCGTTCCCATCTCGGCGGCGAAAAACGAGGGCGTGGACGAGCTGGTCAAGCACGCGATACACATCGCTAAATATCAGGAGCACCCACTCCGGCAGGATTTCTGCGATAAGACCGACCATGACGGTTCGGTGCATCGCTGCATCCACGCTGTCATCCATCTGATCGAGGACCACGCGGAGGCGGCGGGCATCCCGGTCCGCTTTGCGGCGACCAAGGCCATCGAGGGCGATCCGCTCATTCTGGAGCAGCTCAAACTGGATAAAAACGAAACGGAAATGCTCGAGCATATTGTGCAGCAGATGGAAACCGAGCGTAAGGTGGACCGGAGCGCGGCCATTGCCGATATGCGCTTTGACTTTATCGAGCGGCTGTGCGAGCAGACCGTCACCAAGCCGAAGGAGAGCCGGGAACGCATCCGCAGCGAAAAGATCGACAAGGTTCTGACCGGAAAATACACCGCGATACCGTGTTTTGTGGGCATCATGGTGCTGGTGTTCTATCTGACGTTCAATGTCATCGGCGCATGGATGCAGAATATACTCGAGATCGGCATCGACAAGCTCACGGCACTGGCGGATACCGCCCTGACAGCCGCCCATGTGAACAGCGCCATGCACAGCCTTGTCATCAACGGCATTTTCACCGGTGTCGGCAGTGTGCTGAGCTTTCTCCCCATCATCGTCACGCTGTTCTTCTTCCTCTCGATGATGGAGGACAGCGGCTACATCGCGCGTGTGGCTTTCGTCATGGACAAGCTGCTGCGTAAGATCGGCCTTTCCGGCCGCAGCATCGTGCCCATGCTCATCGGCTTCGGCTGCACGGTCCCGGCTGTCATGGCGACACGCACGCTGACCAGTGAGCGCGACCGCAAAATGACCATCCTGCTGACGCCGTTCATGAGCTGCACGGCAAAGCTGCCCATCTACTCGTTCTTCGTCAGCACGTTTTTCCCGGGCCGCGGCGGACTGATCATGTCCGGTCTGTATGTGCTCGGCATTGCCGTCGGCATTCTGGCGGCGCTGCTGTACAACGGAACGCTTTTCAAGGGCGAACCGGTCCCGTTTGTGATGGAGCTGCCCAACTATCGTCTGCCGGGCGCCAAAAATGTGCTCCAGCTGCTGTGGGAAAAGGCAAAGGATTTCCTCCAGAGAGCGTTTACCGTTATTTTTCTGGCCACGATCGTGGTATGGTTCCTGCAGAGCTTTGACACGCATCTGAATCTGGTGCTGGATTCCTCGGACAGCATTCTGGCGATGATCGCCGGCTGGCTGGTGCCGCTGTTCCGTCCGATCGGCATGGGCGACTGGCGCATCTGCACCGCGCTCATCACCGGCTTTATGGCAAAGGAGAGCGTGGTTTCGACCCTCGGCGTGCTGTTCGGCGGGAGCATCAGCACGGCGCTGTCGGCTGCGGCGGCGGCCTCCATGCTGGTGTTCAGCCTGCTGTATACGCCCTGCGTTGCCGCCATCGCTTCCATCCGCCGCGAGCTGGGCGCCCGATGGGCGGTCATCGTTGTCGCATGGCAGTGCATTATCGCATGGTGCGCGGCATGGATCGTGCATATGCTCGGGATGCTGCTGTAAACGGACAAGAACAACGCAGACAGTGCCTGCATGGGCTGTCTGCGTTGTCTGTTTCTGCAAGGGTTTTATCGTGAGTATAAATTCTCCTGAGAACTATAATATATTGCTCTTGTTTTTTTATTTCGCAGGTTCATAACAGGAATTGCCGAAAGGGAGAAAAGAGGAGTGCAATACAGGCTTTTCGGTATGCGCCTGAGCATTATGGCGGTCAGTCCGCAGCCATCTGCGACGGATGCTCCAAGACCATGGCTATCACGATGCTCGGCGGTATCGTTTCATTTGTGCGCCGCGGCGTATTCTCCATCTATTTTACGCTGTTCGGACTGGCCGCGCCGTGACCGCCGAGCAGGCGCTCAATGGGGTAAAGGCCGCAGAGTATTGGGAAATGGCAAAATACAGTGCTGCATAAAAAATCCCCTGACATTGTCAGGGGATTTTTGCTGTCTGTTTACTCGTTCAGCAGCTTTTCCTCGTTTCACGATATTTTATCCGTTCATCCTATTCCCAGCACTCGAATCAGCATCACCCACGCGAGTCCGTAATACGTCACGACGGCGACCAGATCGTTGATCGTGGTGATGAGCGGGCCGGAAGCGACAGCCGGGTCAATCTTGATCTTATGGAACAGGAGGGGCACCAGCGTGCCGACCAGACTGGAAATGACGATCGCGACGAGCAGCGAAATGCCGACACAGCCCGAGATAAGGAATGCATTCCCGAACGAATAGCCCTTGAACAGCGCGATATACACGCCGAGAAAAACGAGCGCCATCACGCCGAGCAGCGCACCGTTGCAGGAGCCGACCTTCATTTCCTTGAACGTCAGGTGCAGCTTGTCCCGAGCGCTGAGGTTTTCATCCATCAGCACGCGGATGGTGACTGCCAGCGACTGTGTGCCGACGTTGCCGGCCATATCGAGGATGAGCGACTGGAAGCAGATAACGACCGGCAGCACGGCCACAACGCCCTCAAACGCGCCGACAACGGTCGAAACGCCCATCCCGAGGAACAGCAGGATGATAAGCCACGGCAGGCGCTTTTTCATGCTCTCTTTCGTGGTTTCGTTCAGGTCCTCCTCGGCGGACAGACCGGCCAGCTTTGCATAATCCTCGCCCAGCTCGTCATCAACGGCCTCGACAACGTCCTGTGCGGTGATGATGCCGATGATCCTCTTGTCCTTATTCAGCACCGGGAGCGAATCCTCGGCGTAATCCTTGATTTTTTCGATGCTTTCCGAAATCTTCTCGTGGTCGAGCAGGTAGGGATACGCATAGCTGATGATCGAATCCAGCGGGACGTTTTCGCGGGCTACGATAAGGTCCTTCAGGTCAATGGCGCCGCAGAAGCGATTGTGGTTATCGACCACATAAATGGTCGCGATGTTGTCGTTCTCACCGGCCTGCCGCACCAGCTCGTGCATGGCCTGCCGGATGGTCAGATTCTGCCGGATGCAGATGTAGTTGGTGGTGATAAGACTGCCGACCTCGTCATCGTCATAGGAGTTGATGAGCAGGATGGCGGTCTTGGTCTGGTCGTCGATCATCGGGCGCAGCTTCACTTTTACGCTCTCGTCGATGCTCTCCCACAGATCGACCGCATCGTCGGCATCCATTTCGTTGATGATGGCGGCCAGCTTGTCAATGCCGATCTCGTCCACATATTCGGCCGGGTCGTCGATGTAGGAGATGATCTCGGCCAGCCATTCGGCATCCAGTGCGCTGTACAGCAGGCTGCGCTCGGCGCGGCTCAGATAGTTCAGACTTTGTGCAAGGTCGTTGCCGTGGTAATCGCGCAGCTGCTCCCGCATTTCATCGATGGAGTGCGAGAAGCGGATGATCTTTACAATCTCCTCCGCAAAGACCGGTTCTTTTAATGCTTCTTTCCGCATGATAAGCCTCCTTCCGCCCGAAAAAAGGGCGCAAAAAATCCACCGTAACAGATACAGTGACACAAACATCAGTTGTGGACTTGTTCATCACGATGGAGGAAGGCACAGCGGTTATTTCAAAAGGGGGAGCGCACGGACACCGGAAGCGCGGTCTGTATCCATCGTTGTATGTACATTTCGTCTGTCACAACTGTCCATAGGGCTTGCCTCCTTTGTTGTTTTTTTCGCAATGATTATAACACGCACAAACCGGAGTTTCAAGAGGATTTTCGCACTTTTTACAATGGAAAGCAATGGGATTGCAACGGTATCCCATCCGCAGGGCACAGAAAGACCCTATTTGCAGACAGTCGGAGCGACTGCCTGCAAATAGGGCTTTTCGTATGCAAAATCGGGAGCGCACCTGTTCGTGTCTGCGCTCCGGTCGATGGACAGTGTCCGCACGGCCTCGGACCGGCTGCCCGGATTTTTGTGCGTTATACAGAAAAAGCGGCCTGTCATCACACATTTCCGCGGAATTTAATGGTAATATCCGTCATATTCATGCGTTTCTTGGGGAACTGATGCCGTTCGAGGTAATCATACAGCAGGCGTATCGGCAGCGTGCCCTGCGTTTTCACATCCTGCCCGATGATGAAATCGACCGTACCGTTTTTGACCATTTTGATGTTGCCCTCGGTGATGTCGTGAACGACGATGTGCAGCTTTTCGCTGCGGTGTACGGCGTGCACGGCGCGGTAAACGCCCTCCCGTCCTGCGGAGGTCAGATAGATGCCGCGCAGCTCGCTGTCCGACTGAATGGCGCGCATAGCGATGCGCTCGGCGAGGCTTTCATCGAGAAACGAGCATTCCGGGTGCAGAACACGGATGTCCGGAAAGCTCTCCGCCATTTCGGTGCTGAAGCCGGTAAAACGCTGCGAGTCGGCATAGTGACCGCTGCGCTGCCCCAGAATCGGCAGCACGCTGCCGTGCCCCTGCATGACCATGCCGAGCAGCGCAGCGGCGGCGCGGCCGGTCGCGATGTTGTCCGCGCCGACATAGGCGATGCGGTTCGCGTCGGTGATGTCCGTATTGAACGTCACGACAGGGATGCCCTGCTTTTCGCTGAGCGTGTTGATCTTGTCGCGCACGAGCGTATTCGCGAGCGGCATGAGCGCGAGACCGTCGATGTGCTCGGTCGTTACCAGCTCATCGATCAGTGTCAGCTGATGCTGCACATCCATGTCCTGCATCGCGCGCACGATGACCGTGATGTTCGGGAGAAGCTCACGCTCGGAAAAGCTCTCGAACAGCTCGCACAGCATCTGCACGAACGCCGAGTGCGACGAGTGCAGCACTACACCAATCTTCCACTGCCGGGTCTGCTGCATGACGAGCCGGTTGGAGATATAGCCCATTTCGCGCGCCGTCGCGCGGATGCGCTCCGCGACCTCCTCGCGCACGCCCTCCTTGTGGTGCAGGGCGCGGTCCACCGTGCCGCGCGACACGCCGCACCGGTCTGCGATCTGCTGCATCGTTACCATAAAATCACTCTCCTGCGTTCTCTGTACTTATACTATATCATAAAACACAGCCGTGCGCTAGATGTTACATCTGCACGAAAATGTTGTACTGCACATTGCCTGTGATACAATGATAGCGCTATTTTTATGCATAATATCATAAATGCTTGCGACTTTAATATGCATAATCACGAGATAATGCACGGATAAATGATAGTGCGCCCGAGCTATTGCAACCGGAAATCCGCTGTGCTATTCTGTGATTGTCAAGTGAACAAGGCCGTTCACGAAACCGAAAAATTCCCCAAAAGAGAGTGAGAGAAACAAAATGTCATTTTTCAGTTCCATGATCTGGATCGCGCTGAGCTTCCTGTTTTTCACCGTCATGGTGGCAGTCATTTCAGCGTGGAAGACCAGAGATGACAAGCTCGACACCGCCGAGGGATACTTCCTCGCGGGGCGCGGACTGCCGGGCATTGTCATTGCAGGCTCGCTGCTGCTGACCAACCTGTCCGCAGAACAGCTGGTCGGCACAAACGGTCAGGGCTGGGCTTCCAATATGAGTCCGATCGGCTGGGAGGTCGGCGCACTGTTCACGCTGTTTGCGCTGGCGCTGTGGTTCCTGCCGACCTATCTCAAAATGGGCACGACAACCATCCCGCAGCTGATGGAAGCACGCTTCGGCCGCGGCACCAAGCTGATGTTCTCATTCGTCATCGTCGTGATGTACTCCATCCTCAATCTGCCGGTCATCCTTTACTCCGGTGCAGTTGTATTTGAGAATATCTTCGATATTTCCGGTATCTTCGGCATCAGCAAGTTCACAGCAGTTGCGATTTTGTGTGTCGTCATCGGCATTATCGGCGGCTGCTACGCCATCTTCGGCGGTTTGAAGGCGGTTGCCGTATCCGACACCATCAACGGTATCGGCCTTATCATCGGCGGCCTGATGATCCCGTTCCTCGCGCTGGCGCTGCTGGGTCACGAAACCACCGGCGGCGGTCTGGTAGAAGGCGTTAAGTACCTCGTACAAACCGAACCCGAAAAGCTCAACGCATGGGCTTCGTGGGATGCTGCTGAACCGGCTCTGCCGTGGCCGCTCATCTTCACGGGTATGTTCTTCAACAACCTGTACTGGTGGTGCACGAATCAGTCCTTTGTACAGCGCGCACTCGCCGCAAAGAGCCTGAAGGAAGGCCAGAAGGGCGCGATCTACTGCGGCTTCCTCAAGACCATCGGCTTCTTCTATCTGGTGCTGCCGGGCGTTATCGCTTACCATCTGCCGTCCATTCAGGACAAGCTGGCGGCGGCCGGTTCCTCCGCGATCGACTTCGCTTATCCGGCACTGGTTTCCGCCGTTGTTCCCAAGCCGGTCATGGGCTTTTTCGCAGCCGTGCTGTTCGGCGCGATCCTGTCCTCGTTCAACTCGGTGCTCAACTCCGCATCGACCATGTTTACCCTCGACCTGTACCGCACTGCCATCAATCCCAAGGCTTCGGATATGCAGTGTGTCAAGGTCGGCAAGATCTACGGCACCTGCGCCGGTGCAGTCGCTATCTGCGTGGCACCGTTCGTTATGTTCGCACAGGGCATCACGACCTTCCTCAACTCTATGAGCCAGTTCGTTTCCCTGCCGATCCTGTTCACCGTACTCGGTGCGCTCATCTTCCGCAAGGCGCCGAAGTATGCGCCCAAGGTCATCACCGCTGTTCACGTTATCGCCTACGGCGCGTTTATGCTCCTCAAGCCCTGTTACCCCACCTCGGGTGAGCCGATCCATTATCTGTACGCCATCGCTGTGCTGTTCGTCGTTGAATTTGCCATCATGTGGTATCTCAACAAGTACCGCGGCACGGAGGAATACGTTCCGGCCGATGTCGGCGCAGTTGATCTGACCCCGTGGAAGTATCGCCATATCGTATGTATCATCGGTATCATTCTGGCGATTGGCATTTACATTCTGTTTTCGCCCATCGGCATTGCCGCATGAGTAGAATAAAGTCTAAGCAACAACCTCATTGAGAAAAGAAAAGGAGAAATTACTATGAAACTCGGATTTAATGAAGCAAACGACCGTTTTTGTGCAAACCACAGCGTTATGATGGACCTCGAGCTGTGCGAGAAGTACGGCTTCGACTGCATCGATATTCAGTCGGAATGCCTCAACCGCGACCTCGAGGCCGGCAAGATCACCCTTGAGGAGATGGGCGCATGGTTCCAGAGCCACCACCTCAAGATGCTTTCCTACAATGCGCTGTGTTTCTTTAACATGAAGCAGACACAGGAGGAAAAGGATGCCGTGATGGCGGAGCTGGACGAGATCATCCGCCGCTGCAACATTCTCGGCTGCAAGATGATCGTCGTTGTGCCGAGCAAGGACATGAAGGAGCGCGGCCTGACCCCGACCCGCAAGGAGATTCGCGAGGATGCAGTCGCTGTTCTCAAGGAAATGGTCAAGAAGTGCGAGCCGCACGGTATCCGCCTGAGCCTTGAGTTCTGCGGCGAGCCGTCCATGACCATCAACCGCTTTGAGGATGCTTACGCCATCGTCGAGGAGGTCAATAGCCCGCTGGTTGGCGTAACGCTCGACCAGTACCACTTCTACGCAATGGGCTCCGGCTGGGATACCCTCGAAAAGGCCGACGGTAAGAAGATTTTCGTATGGCATCTGAACGGCACCGAGGATATGCCCTGCGGCGCGTACTACAACAACGACGAGAAGCGCCTGTGGCCGGGTGCCGAGGGCGACTGCCTGCCGCACGCACGCTACGCCGATACGCTCAAGAAGATTGGCTTTGACGGCGACTGCTGCACCATCGAGATCTTCCGTCCGGCATACTATGAGATGTCGCAGGAGGAGAACGTAAAGAAGTCCGCAGAAGTCACCCGCGCACACGTTGCAAAATACGCACAGTTCTAAGTTCCCATTTTATCAAGCTTCGAAGAGAAAACAGAGATTTACAGAGGTATAAGGAGAATTTATTATGAGCTATCTGAAGAAAATCGGCGCACTGTTCGTTTCCTCCGCACTGATGGCATCCATGCTCGCAGGCTGCGGCGGCTCGTCCTCCGGTTCCACCGGCGACAGCGGCTCTCAGGCCGAGGGCGGCGACGGCAATTACAACATTTCCATCGTGTTCAAGACCACCTCGAACGAATACACCCAGTACATGATGGCAGGTGCAGAAAAAGCGGCAGCCGAGACCGGCGCTGTGCTCGACATGAAGGGCGCGACCTCGGAAACCGCCTATGACGAGCAGCAGAACATGATCGAAACCGATCTGCACGCCAGCAAGTATGACGCGATGATTATCGCTCCGCTGCAGGGCGATATGGCGACGACGCTCGTCAGCGGCACGGATATGCCCATCTTCGCAATCGACACGGACTTTAATGCACCGGAGAAGATTTCGTTCATCGGCATCGGCCAGAAGGATGCAGCGGCAAGCGGCGGCGAAAAGGCTGTCGAGGCGGCGAAGGCAGCCGGCTGGGATAAGATCGAAGCCGCTTATATTGCGGGCGTTCAGGGTGACTCCACCGCCGATGCACGCCGCACCGGTTTCCAGGAAGGCATTGACGGCGCAGGCGGCACGTTCCTCGCAGACGAGGTGCAGTACGCTGATGCAGTAGCGGATAAGGCTACCGTCTGCATGGAAGGCATCATGCAGAGCCATCCGGAGGGTCTGGCGATCATCGCCTGCCACAACGACGACTGCGCGATCGCGGCAGCGCGTGCAGCAGCGAACAATCCGGCTTATGCCAAGACCATCTTCATCGGCTTTGACGGCAACATCACCGCAGCACAGTCCATTCTGGACGGTGGCGAAACCATGACCGTTGCACAGAGCGGCTACGATCAGGGCTATCAGGCGGTCAAGACTGTTGTTGCACATCTGAATGGTGAAAAGGTAGAGAGCTTCGTTGACTGCGGCACCAAGGTCATCGACAGCACCACCGCCGAGGACTACATGGCAACCCTCAAGAACCAGATGGACGGCAAAGCAGCTGCACAGTAAACTGTAATACAATCCGCTGTACTTGCAGCAGTGAGTACAGCGGATTTATTAAAAATTCACTTTCATGCAAGGAGAGAAAACCAATGGGCATTTTGAAAATTGGCGTTGTAGGCTGCGGCCGAATCGGCAAGCTGCACATCAACAACCTGATCAACTCC